>NZ_JAGPXV010000301.1:0-7096 GCF_018070405.1 Micromonospora sp. D75 | reverse complement strand
TTGTTCCAGTGCTCGGCGACGATCTCGGCGGCCTGCTTCTCCCACTGCGCGTACGCGTCGGGGTAGGCGCTGACCTGCACGGTCTGCGCGGCCTCGGTCAGCGGCATGTCCTGCCAGCCGTCGACCTGCTTGAGGCCCTTGAGGAACGCCAGCGTCGAGTACTCGGGGTCGGTGATCTGCTCCGGCGTACCCCAGCCGCTGGACGGCCGCTGCTGGAACAGGCCCAGCGAGTCGTGGTCGTTGCGGTCACCCAGGTGACCCAGGTTCTCCAGCTTCGACTCCTGCAGCGCGGTGGCGATCGAGACGACCGCGGCCCGCTCGGGCAGGCCCGCCTTCTTGGTGGCCGCGATGATGGCCTTGGCGTTGGCGATCTGCTCGTCGTTCAGGTCCACGTGCGACTGCTCGCCCTGCGGGCTGACGCCCTGAACCGCTGCCGCGGCCGGCGTGGCGGTCTCCGCCGCGTGGGCGGCGACCGGGCCGGCGAACACGCCACCGGTGAAGGCGAGACCGGCGATACCGAGGATGCTCTTGCGCAGGATCGTGTTCATGGTGGGCTCCGTTCGGGGGTCGACGCATCGGGGGGATGCGTGGGCACCGTCAGGCGCTCGAAGTTCTCGGGGGGATCCGGCAGCGCGGGGCGTGCCGGGTGCATCTGCAACGACCGACGCCCCGGGCTTGTTCCCCGGGGGCGCTCGCCGGCGCCACCCCGGTCGCGCACCGGCTTACAACGCCCCCCGCCCCGCCCCCACCCCGCCCCGCCGATCTTGGAGTTGTGGCGCCCAGGATGTCCGGTATCCGAGGTATGCGAGGCACCACAATTCCAAGATCGGCGAGAACGGCCGACCCCGGAGGGCCGGCCGTTCGCTACGGGTGGGTCACCAGACCTGCTGGACGATGTCCGCCGCCTGTTCCTCCCACTGCGCGTACGCGTACGGGTAGGCGGACACCTGGACCGTCTGCGCGGCGGTGGTCAGCGGCAGCTCGTGCCAGCCGCCGACGTTCTTCAGCGCGTTGAAGAACGCCTTGCTGGAGTACTCCGGGTCGGTGATCTGCTCGGACGTGCCCCAACCGGACGACGGGCGCTGCTGGAACAGGCCCTCGGAGTCGTGGTCGTTGTACGCGCCGAGGTGACCCAGGTTGTACAGCTTCGACTCCTGCAGCGAGGTGGCGACGCCGATCACGGCGCCCCGCTCCCCCACGCCGGTCTCCTTGGCCGCCTCGACGATGGCCTTGGCGTTGGCGAGCTGCGCGTCGTCGAGCGGGATGCGCGACTGCGCGCCCTCGACGCCGTGCGGCACGAGCTTCTCCTTGGCCGGCCGGTCCGCCCTGGTCGGCAGCTTGTCCAGGCCGGTGGTCTGGCCGGGCTTGACCGCCTCGGTCGAGGTCTGCTTGCCGGTGGCCAGGTCGATGGCGGCCTTGGCGCCGGCGTGCGGGCCACTGGTCACGGGCGCGGCCACGGCGGTGGGGCCGACGGCCAGCCCGCCCAGGACGGCCACGCCCGCCACGCTCAGCACGGCGCGGCGGTTCTTGGCGACGGCGGCGGTCTTCGCCACGGCGGTCTTCGCGATGGCGGGGAGCCATCGAGTGAAGTGCTGCTTCACGATGGTTGCCCTTTCGATCGTTACGACGCGCTCCGGGATGAGCGCCCCTCGGGGGACTACCGCCGGGTAGGTGTTTGGGTTCCGACGGTATGGGGGACACAACGAGCCCGCAGTGTCGGTCATTCCGGAAATGCCGGGCAGCGCCGAGGCTGCGGTCCAGGTCACCCGCGATTCCGGGCACCCGGTCCGCATCCTGGGTGAAGGGCGAGGAACGGGACGATCAGGGCGAGACGCCGCACCGGACCAGCGCGTGCCGGAGCTGCTTGAGGTGCTGCAGCGTCACCGCATCGAGGGCCCGGACCACGGTACGGCCGCCGCGCAGCACCCGATCCGGTTGGAAGTTGAGCGTCAGCCGCTCGCGGCGACGACCTCCTCGCACCGGCGGGCGGCGAGGCGCCCGACGATGACGGCGAGCGCGACCTGGCGGACGTGACGCAGCGCGGCGGACTGGGCGTCGGTGAGGGCGGCGACGGGCACGGACGCGAGTGTCACCGGGGCGGAACGTCGCCCGGCCACACGGCTTTCCGGATCCGTCCGAAGCGGACGGACATCCGGCGGCGCCCGGGCGCGGACGGGCCGGAAGACGCCGCACGCGGGCCCGGACCGGACTGCTCCGGCCGGACCCGCGCGGGTGTGTGGTCCTCAGTGGCCCCGGGCGATCCACTCGTCCAGGTGCGGCGCCTCGGCCCCGATCGTGGTGTCGTCGCCGTGCCCGGTGTGCACCACCGTCTCCAGCGGCAGCGTGAGCAGACGGGTACGGATCGACTCGACGATGGTGCCGAAGTCGCTGTACGACCGGCCGGTGGCGCCCGGTCCCCCGGCGAACAGGGTGTCGCCGGTGAAGACCGCGCCCAGGTCGGGCACGTACAGGCTGCACGCGCCGGGGCTGTGGCCGGGGGTGTGCAGCACCCGCAGCGTGGTCCCGCCGACGGTGATGGTCTGCCCGTCGGTCAGCTCGCCGTCCGGGGCGGTGCCCGGGTGCACCATGTCCCACAGCACCCGGTCGGCCGGGTGCAGCAGCACCGGCGCGCCGGTGGCCCGGGCCAGCTCGGGCGCGACCCGGACGTGGTCGTCATGGGCGTGCGTGGCCACGATCGCCACCACGCGCCGGTCACCGATCACCTGGCGGATGGCCGCGACGTCGTGCGGCGCGGCGAGGACGAGGCACTCGGCGTCGTCACCGATCACCCAGACGTGGTTGTCGACGTCGACCGTCTGGCCGTCCAGGGAGTACGTGCCGGACGTGACGGCGTGGTCGACGCGGGCGGTCACGGGAAGACCACCACCGAGCGCAGCACGTCGCCGTGGTGCATCCGGCTGAACGCCTCCTCGACCTGGTCGAGGGCGATCTCCTCGGTGACGAACGCGTCCAGGTCCAGCCGGCCCTGCCGGTACAGCTCGGTCAGCATCGGGAAGTCGCGGCTGGGCAGGCAGTCGCCGTACCAGCTGGACTTGAGCGCGCCGCCGCGACCGAACACGTCCAGCAGCGGCAGGTCGACAGTCATCTCCGGCGTCGGCACGCCGACCAGCACGACCGTGCCGGCCAGGTCACGGGCGTAGAACGCCTGCTTCCAGGTCTCCGGGCGGCCGACCGCGTCGATCACCACGTCGGCGCCGAAGCCGCCGGTGGCGGCGCGGATGGCTTCCACCGCGTCGTCCTCGGAGGCGTTGACGGTGTGGGTGGCGCCGAACTTGCGCGCCCAGTCGAGCTTGCGGGAGTCGGTGTCCACCGCGATGATCGTGGTCGCGCCGGCCAGGGCCGCGCCGGCCACCGCCGCGTCGCCGACGCCGCCGCAGCCGATCACCGCGACCGAGTCGCCCCGGGTCACGTTGCCGGTGTTCATGGCCGCGCCGAGGCCGGCCATCACGCCGCAGCCGAGCAGGCCGACGGCCGCCGGCCGGGCCGACGGGTCGACCTTGGTGCACTGCCCGGCGTGCACGAGCGTCTTCTCGGCGAACGCGCCGATGCCGAGCGCGGGGGTCAGCTCGGTGCCGTCGGTGAGCGTCATCTTCTGCGTCGCGTTGTGGGTGGCGAAGCAGTACCACGGGCGGCCGCGGCGGCAGGCCCGGCACTGCCCGCAGACCGCGCGCCAGTTCAGCACCACGAAGTCGCCGGGTGCCACGTCGGTGACGCCGTCGCCGACCTGCTCGACGATGCCGGCGGCCTCGTGGCCCAGCAGGAACGGGTAGTCGTCGTTGATGCCGCCCTCACGGTAGTGCAGGTCGGTGTGGCAGACGCCGCACGACTGGATGCGGACCACCGCCTCGCCCGGTCCCGGGTCGGGCACCACGATGGTGGTGACCTCCACGGGCGCGCCCTTGCGCCGCGACACGACTCCCCGGACTTCCTGGCTCACAGTGCCTCCCTTGTTGCGTGCTTCTGCACCCCGAACCTACCGCTGATCATGACCCGCGAACCAATGAAGCCCGCCGGATTGTCCTGGTCATGACCGGGTACCCGGTGTGCCGGTTCTACCAGGTGGGACGGGAGTGATCATGAGGCTGTCGCATGCGCCGCTGCGGGTCGCCATCGGCGCGTACATCTTGAACTCCGGGCTGGGCAAGCGGGGCCTGGAGGGTGAGGCCGCCGCGGGCATGCACGGCATGGCGGCCGGCGCGATGCCGCAGCTGCGGCAGATCCCGCCGGACCGGTTCGCCGTGCTGCTGTCCCGGGGCGAGACGGCGCTCGGCGCGGCGCTGCTCGCCCCGTTCGTGCCGTCGTTGCTGGCCGGGGCCGCGCTCACCGCGTTCGGCGCGGGGCTGGTGCAGCTCTACCTGAAGACGCCCGGCATGCGGGAGGGCAGCAGCCTGCGGCCGAGCCAGGAGGGCATCGGGCTGGCCAAGGACGTGTGGCTGGTCGGCGCCGGGCTGACGCTGATGCTCGACTCGCTGGTGCGGCACCGGCGCTGAGCCGCCCGCGCCGAAAGCCGCTCCGGGCCGGCCGCGTACTCAGACGGGGGCCGCGGCCGTCGCGGCGGCCCGGTCGGCGGCGATCCGGCGGGCGGCGTTGCGGTAGCGCAGCACCTGCGCCGCGCCGAGCGCCCAGAGCAGGAACTGCACGGCGAACGCCCAGCGGAACGCGGACAGCGGCGGCGCGTCGTGCCCGGCCGGGGTGGCCAGGTCGAGCACCAGGCCGACGGCCAGGATCAGCACGATCGAGGCGGCGAAACCGCCGACGTTGACGATGCCGGTGGCGCTGCCGATGCGGTGCACCGGGTTGAACGAGCGGGCGTAGTCGAACCCGATCATCGAACCGGGACCGTTGACCGCGAGCACCACCACGAGCGCCACCAGCAGCGCCTGCGGCGCCCGGCCCGGCCACGCCAGCACCACCGCCCACATGCCGGCGGTGCCGGCGGTGATGGCGAAGACCAACACCGAGCGGTGGAACGGGAAGCGGGCGCACAGATGCGCGAGCACCGGCCCGCACACGAGCGTCACCATCGTCATCAGGGTGAGCAGCCCGGCCGCCGCCGTGGGCGAGAAGCCCTGGCCCTGCACCAGGAACGGGTACCCCCACAGCAGCGCGAACACCGAGCCGGAGAACTGCGTGACGAAGTGCGTCCACAGGCCCAGCCGGGTGCCCGGCTCGGCCCACGCCTCGGCGAGCTGGCGGCGCACGGTCGCCAGGTCGGGCGCGAGCGCGGTGGCGTGCTCGGCGTGCGGGGTGTCGCGTACCGCGACGAGGATCATCAGCACCACCGTCGCGCCGAGCGCCGCGGCGGTCAGGAACGCCGGGGTCCAGCCCGCGCGGTGCAGCAGCAGCACCAGGGGTACGGCGCCGAGCACCGCGCCGAGCTGGCCGACGGTGCCGGTGAGCTGCACCAGCAGCGGGTTGCGGCGGCCGGGGAACCAGAACGCGACGATGCGCAGCACGCTGATGAAGGTCATGGCGTCACCGAGGCCGACGAGCACCCGCGCGGCGACGGCGGCCGGCACGTCGGTGGCGACCGCGAAGACGATCTGCCCGGCCACCATCAGCGCGCCGCCGGCCAGCAGCAGCCGGCGCGAGCCGTAGCGGTCGAGCAGCACCCCGACCGGGACCTGCATGGCGGCGTAGACGGCGAGCTGGGCGACGGAGAACGTGGCGAGCGCGGAGGCGTTGATGTGGAACCGATCCGCCGCGTCGACCCCGGTGACGCCGAGTGAGCTGCGGTGGAACACGGCGGTCAGGTACGCGGTCAGCGCCACCGCGTACACCAGGGCCGCGGGCCGGCGGGACACGCTCACCGCAGCGTCCCGAGCATCCGCGCGGCGGTGTCGATGTGCCCGGCGACCGCGTCGCGCCACGCCTGCGGGTCGTCGCCGTCGAGCGCGGCGAGCTGGCCGGCGTGCTCGGCCAGGGCGACCTCGGCCCAGCCGGGCGAGAGCCGGAAGCTCGCCTCGCCCATGCGCAGCTGCCGGTCGCGCAGCCGGTGGTACAGCTCGGCCAGGATCTCGTTGCCGGCCGCCTCGACCACGGCGGCGTGGAACGAGCGGTCGGCGCCCATCAGCGCGCTGATGTCACCGGCGGCGTGCGCGCGTCGCATCTCCTCCAGCCGGCGGGCCAGGTCGGCGCGCAACTCGGCGCGGCGGTCCCAGACCCGCTCGGCGGCGTGCAGCTCGACCAGCCGGCGGGCCTCGATGACGTCGGCGATCTCCCGGGCCGACACCGGCCGGATCAGCGCGCCGCGCTTCGGGTAGAGCTTGACCAGACCCTCGGTCTCCAGCCGCAGCAGCGCCTCCCGGACCGGGGTGCGGGACACGCCGGTCGCGTCGGCGATCTCGCCCTCGCTCACGAGCTGGCCGCCCGGGTAGACCTGTTCCAGGATGGCCTGCTTGAGGTGCCGGTACGCCCGCTCGGCGGCGGACGGCGCGGTCCGGCTGGGATGCGTCATGTATCTAAGCTTGCTCCGCGGCTCGTCCCGCCGCTCGATCGCGGGCCCGGGCAGTGGCGCAGGCCACCGCGGGTCAGGCCCACAACTCCCGCAGCAGCGCCTCCACCTCGGCGGTCCGCTCGATCTGCGGCATGTGCCCGGTGTCGCGGAACAGATGGCGGCGCGCGTGCGGCAGCCGGCTGCCGGCGTACGCCAGGTGCGTGGCGGGCAGGATCAGGTCACGGTCGCCCCAGACGAGCAGCGTGGGCAGGTCGAGCGCGGCCACCGCGTCGAGCAGTTCGGCGCGCCACCGCAGCTTCACCCCGCGCCAGGTGCCCAGGTCGCGGACCAGCTCCAGCATCACCCGGGCGGCGTGCGGCTGCCCGGCGACGGCGAGCGCGGTGGCGATCCGCTCCTCGGTGACGTACGCCGGGTCGAAGATGATGGCCCGCGCGCTGCGGCGGGCGATCCCCGGTTGCGGGCGCAGCAGCAGCGGCGCCAGCGGGCGGATCGCGAGCAGCCGCAGCGCCACCGTCACCTCCCGGCCGAAGCCGGCGCTGTTGAGCAGCGCCAGGCTGGCCGCCCGCTGCGGCGCGTCGACCGCGAGGCGCATCGCCACCGCCCCGCCGAGGGAGTTGC
>NZ_JAGPXV010000300.1:0-7107 GCF_018070405.1 Micromonospora sp. D75 | reverse complement strand
AAGATCACCCGCACCGGTGAGAACGGCAAGCGCCCGACCAAGCCGACCACCGACGAGCGCAGCGCCAAGCCCAGCACGGTGACGGTCGACAAGGACTGACCCACCCGCCGCACCCGGCGGGACAGCCCGGCCGGAAGCGGTGGTGGGATGGTCGGGGCGGACGGCGAGGACTACCCTGCGGGCAGAGGGCCGCGCGTCGGCCGTGGACGGCACCGGCGGGCGAGCCGGCAGCGCGGAAGCCGGGAGGCACGGGTGTCGCAGGAGGTCTCCGCCGCCCCTGATGACGAGGCGGCGGCCGTGAACCCCACCGGCGAGGCGGAACCCGCACGCGACGCCACGACCGCCGTCGGCAACCCGCGAGCCGGCACGGACACGGACAGCGAGCGGCCGACCGACGTCGAGCCGGCCGAGTTCGAGCCGAGCGGCCGGTTCGGCGTGCCGGGGCGCCCGCTACGGCGCAGCGCCTTCCTGATCGGCTTCACCGGCGCGCTCGGCGTGCTGCTGGCGTACGCGCTGTTCCTGGGCGTGCGGAACGCGGCCGGCATCCTGGTGCTCGTGGTGATCGCGCTGTTCCTCGCGGTCGGCCTGCACCCGGCGGTGGTCCGGCTGCGCAACTGGGGCCTGCCGCGCGGGCTGGCGGTGGCGGTCGTGACGCTCACCCTGCTGCTGCTGATCGTCGCCGGGCTGCTGGCGCTGGTGCCGCCGGTGGTGACCCAGTCCGGCCAGTTCATCCAGCAGCTACCCGGGTACGTCGAGGAGCTGCGCCGCAACCCCACTGTCAACGACCTGGTGATCCGGTACGACGTGATGGAGCGGGTCCAGGCGGCGGCGAACGCGGACAACGTCGGGCGGGCGCTCGGCGGGGTGCTCGGCGGCGCGCAACTGATCTTCGGGACGCTCTTCCGCCTGCTCACCGTGCTGGTGCTGACGATCTACTTCCTGGCGTACTTCGACCGGCTGCGCGAACTCGGGTACGCGCTGGTGCCGCGCTCGCGCCGGGAGCGGGTCCGGCTGATCGGCGACGAGATCCTGACCCGGGTCGGCGCGTACATGGTGGGCGCGCTCGCCATCGCGGTGCTGGCCGGGGTCAGCACGTTCGTGTTCGCGCTGGCGGTCGGCCTGCCGTACCCGTTCGCCCTGGCCGTGGTGGTCGCGGTGACCGACCTGATCCCGCAGATCGGCGCGACGCTGGGCGCGGTGGTGGTGACGCTCGTCGGGCTCGCCACCGACCTGCCGGTGGGCATCGCCTGCCTGGTGTTCTTCGTGGTCTACCAGCAGGTGGAGAACTACCTGATCTACCCGAAGATCATGCGCCGGGCGGTCTCGGTGAACGAGGTGGCCGCGTTGCTGGCCGCGCTGCTCGGGGTGGCGCTGCTGGGCGTGGTGGGCGCGCTCATCGCGATTCCCACGGTGGCCGCGTTGCAGCTGATCCTGCGCGAGGTGGTGCTACCCCGCCAGGACGCCCGCTGAGCCGTTACTCGGCGCGCCGCTGGGCCGGGCCGGGCACCGGGGTGTCGGCGAACGCGGCGACAGTGCGGTCCGCGTACGCGCTGACGTCGCCGGTCTCCATCGGGCCGTCCCAGGTGGTGGGCAGCGGCAGCGGTACGCCCGGGGCGACCCGCCGGACGATCTCGTCCAGCACCTTCTCCGCGTCGCCGACCCAGAGGTGCTTGGCGCCGTCCACGCCGACCACCTCGGCCTGCGGGACGGCGGCGAACCGCTGCCCGGCCTCCTCCGGCCGCAGG
Source organism: Micromonospora sp. D75 (assembly GCF_018070405.1). NCBI lineage: Bacteria > Bacillati > Actinomycetota > Actinomycetes > Micromonosporales > Micromonosporaceae > Micromonospora > Micromonospora sp. D75. The sequence continues at coordinate 5,362 of NZ_JAGPXV010000300.1, read as the reverse complement.
TAGTCGTCGAACTCGGGGACCAGCGCGGTGAGCGGCTTGCCCGTCTCGGCCCAGACCGCCAGGTCCTCCGGGGCGGAGTAGCGCAGCGGCGGGGAGAGCAGGATCGCGCCGGCCACCGCCGGGTCGCAGCCGTACTTGAGCGCCAGGTCGGTGCCGAACGACCACCCGACCAACCAGATGTTCGGCAGTTCGTGGAACTCGGCGTACTCGATCGCGGCGGCTACGTCGAACTTCTCGCCGACGGCGCCGTCGAAGGCGCCCTCGCTGGTGCCGCGGACGCTGCTGGTGCCCCGGGTGTTGAACCGGAGCACGGCCAGGCCGGCCAGCGCGGGCAGCCGCCAGGCCGCCTTGCGGAACACGTGGCTGTCCATCATCCCGCCGTGGGTGGGCAGCGGGTGCAGGCAGACCAGGGTGGCGGACGGCTCACCCTCCAGCGGCCGGGCCAGCTCACCGACGAGCGTCAGCCCGTCGGCGGTGTGCAGCTCGATGTCCTCCCGGCGGCCGGGCAGGATCGACGACGCGCGAATCGGAGTGCTCACGCCTGCCAGTCTCCCGCGTCGGCGGCCCCGCCGCCCAGTGGGACGGGAACCGGGTGATCCAGATCGCTCAGCCGTAGCGCGGGGCGCCCCGGCCGCGCTGGAGGTTCGGGCCGCGCCGGTCCCGGGCCCGCCAGCAGCCGGAGTGCCAGTGCCGGCGGTCGGTCAGGTCGCCCCGGTCGTCGGCCGGCCAGGCCACCAGGTGCGCCACGCCCGGCCGGATCTCCTGGTCACAGCCGGGACAACGGTACGTCTTGACCGATGCGCCGCCGCTGATCGCGCGTACCTGCCAGTCGCCGTCGCGCCACTGCTGCACTGTCGGCACGCCGTGGCGGGCACGCTCGGCGTCCAGGCCGGGGTCTTCTTCCCGGCGGGGCCGGTTGCGACGGGGGCTCACGGTCACCAAGCGTACGGGCCGCCGGCCGGACCGGCCCGAGCGATCTTGGTACGGGTACGCCCTTCCAAGGGCCGTTCCGTACCAAGATCGCTCGCGTGGCCGGTCAGGGCCAGGTCTGCGGACGGGTGAGGTCTGCCGCCACCTTCGCTCCGGTCAGCACGGCCGCCGCGTCGGCCTCGGTGAAGTTCACCTGCCCCGGGGGTCCCTCGCCGGGGAAGGGCCAGGCGAAGTCGACTGTCAAGCGCACCTTGGGCAGGCCGAGCAGTTCCAGGCGGTTGCCGTTCGGATAGCGGAAGCCCGGGCGGCCACCCAGGTCACGGTTGCTGGCGCGGCCCTTGTCCTCCCCCATCTCCGCCCCGTAGATCAGCCGCAACCACATGGTCGAGGAGGGCGCCCGGGCGACGGTGAGCTGAACCGTGAGGCCCTTCGGAAAGGCGGCCGCGTCCACCGCGCATGCCGTCACCGCCGCGTTCGCCGGCAACGTGGTCAGCCGCACCGGCCCGGTGCATCGCCGGGCCTCGTCCCAGCGCACCAGGCCGGCGACCCGGTCCAAGGCGGCCACGTCACCGCGAAGCGTGGCGGCCCGGGCGTAGAGACCGGGGAAGGGCTGCCATGACTTGACCAGACCGTCGGTACCGGCGACGCGCAGCACGCCACCGTCGAATTTCAGCCGGCCGCTGACGGCCTGCACCGGGAAACCCTCGATCGAGGTGTCGTCGAGCGCCTTCGCCACCGGACTCACCTCGAGCAGGACCGGCTGTCCGCCGTCGGCGCTGAGTCGGATCGACTCGACCGCGTTCGAGCTGTGGACGGACCAGCCCAGGTAGCGGGCCCGGGTGGTGTCGACGCCCAGGTGCAGCACCTGCGGATCGGTACCGACCAGATCGGGACGCTGAAGCGCCCCGGGCACCCCGTCGGCGAGCGGCGGCACCGGGGGTGGCGCCACCTCCGGCGTCGCGGCCGTCCAGGGCATCCGCCCGGCCAGCCCGCCCACGTCCGCGCGTACCACGCCGGTGAAGCCGAGCACGCCGACCAGGGCGAGCGCGGTGCCGGCGGTGAGTCGGCGGCGTACCTGCCGGCGCCGGCCGAGCGCGCGCGAGCGGCGCAGCAGGCGTCCGGTGTCTGTCTCCCCCTCGGCGTGCTCCCGCAACACCGAGACGATTCGCTGGTCGAGGTCGGTCACAGCCGGCTCCCCTTGGTCATCGGGACGCCGCAGCGCTCCCGGAGGTGGGCGAGCGCCCGCATCGCGTGGGTGCGGACGGTGACCGGGGAGCAGTCGAGGATCTGGGCGATCGTGGCGTCGTCCAGGTCCTCGTAGTAGCGCAGCACCAGTACGGCGCGCTGGCGGTCCGGGAGGGCGCGGATCAGCCCCCACATCTCGTCCCGGTCCGCCGCCTCGCCGCCGAGGTCGCCGCGTTCGGGCCGGTCGGCGAACGTGTCGACGGCCAGCTCATGGCTGGACCGCCGCCGCCACCAGGACGTGTTGGCGTTGACGAGCATCCGGCGCACGTACACGTCGGGCCGGTCGGCCCGGGCGATCTTGCGCCAGTGCACGTACGCGCGGGCCAGCACGTCCTGGGTCAGGTCCTCGGCGCGGTGCGCGTCGCCGGTCAGCAGCCGGGCCAGACGCAACAGAGCCGGGCCGCGGCTGCCGACGTACTCCTCGAAGGTCACACCTCGAAGACGCCGTCACCGGGCCCGGCTGTTGACGACGGTCAGCGCCGGGTGTGGTCGCGGAACCCGCGGCCGGACTTGCGGCCCAGGTAGCCGGCCGTCACCAGGTGCTCCAGCAGCGGTGCCGGGGCGAAGCCGGGCTCGCGCAGCTCCAGGTACAGCTCCCGCTGGATGGCCAGCGAGACGTCCAGGCCGACCACGTCGAGCAGCTCGAACGGGCCCATCGGGTAACCGCAGCCGAGCTTCATCGCGTAGTCGATGTCGTCGGCGGTCGAGTAGCTGGCCTCCAGCATCCGCACCGCGTCGTTCAGGTACGGGAAAAGCAGCGCGTTGACGATGAAGCCGGACCGGTCGCCGCAGACCACGCCGGTCTTGCCGAGCGTCGCGCAGACCGCGCGGGCGGTGGCCGACGTCTCGGCGGAGGTGCGGATGGTCCGCACGATCTCCACCAGCGGCATGATCGGCGCCGGGTTGAAGAAGTGCAGGCCGATCACGTCGGCCGGGCGCTGGGTCGCCATCGCCACGTCGATCACCGGCAGCGACGAGGTGGTGGTGGCGAGCACGACGCCCGGCTTGCAGATCTCGTCGAGGCTGGCGAACAGCGCCTTCTTGACGCTCAGCTCCTCGATCACGGCCTCGACCACCAGGTCGACGTCGGCCAGGTGGTCCAGCGTCGCGGACCAGGTGATCCGGCCCAGCGCGGCGTCCCGGTCGGTCTCGCTGAGCTTGCCCCGCACCACGCCCTTGTTGAGCGAGGTCTTCACCGTTTCGCAGACCTTCGCGGACTTCTCCGCGCCCCGGGTCACCGAGATGACCTCGTAGCCGGCCTTCGCGAAGACCTCGATGATGCCGGTGGCCATGGTGCCGGAGCCGACCACGCCGACCTTCGCGATGGCGCGGGCGCCGTCGGCGAGCGCGGCGTCACCGGCCGGCGGCGTGTACTCGTCGGGTACGACCTTCGGCGAGCCCGGCCGCTCGTAGGTGTAGAAGCCGCGACCGGACTTCCGGCCGAGCAGCCCGGCGGTGACCATCTGCTTGAGCAGCGGGGCCGGGGCGTGCCGGCGGTCCCGGCCGCCGCGCCGGTACATCGTGTCGAGGATCTCGTACGCGGTGTCCAGACCGATCAGGTCCATCAGCGCCAGCGGGCCCATCGGCAGGCCGCAGCCGAGCTTCATGGCGGCGTCGATGTCCTCGCGGGTGGCGTAGCGGGCCTCGAACATACCGACCGCGTGGTTCAGGTAGCCGAACAGCAGCGCGTTGGCGATGAAGCCGGCCCGGTCGCTGATCGTCACGTCGACCTTGCCGAGCCGCTCGCAGAGCGCCTCCACGTCGGCGACCACGTCGGCGGAGGTGACCACCGTGCGGACCACCTCGACCAGCTTCATCACCGGGGCCGGGTTGAAGAAGTGGATGCCGATGACCTGGTTTGGCCGGGAGGTGGCGACGGAGATCTCGGTGACGCTCAGCGAGGACGTGTTGGTGGCCAGGATCGCCTCGGGCTTGCAGACCCGGTCCAGCTCGGCGAAGATCCGCTGCTTGAGGTCCAGGTGCTCGGGCACCGCCTCGATCACCAGGTCCACGTCGTGCAGCGCGTCCAGCCCGACCCGGAAGTCGACGCGCGCCAGCAGCGCGTCCCGCTCGGCCTCGGCGAGCTTGCCCTTGGCGACGGCCCGGTCGGTGGAGCCGGTCAGCGTGACCCGCCCCCGCTCCAGGGCGGCCTCGGAGATCTCGACGGCTGTGACGTCGAGGCCGTTGCGGGCGAACACCTCCACGATGCCGGCACCCATGGTGCCCAGACCCACCACGCCCACCCTGGTGAACTCCCGCGCCACGACCGGCCTCCCCTGGCTCGACTCCGCCGTCCGCGACATGAACGGCCGCTAAGGTTATGCGCCGGAGTCTGCCACGTGACGCTGTGTTGTCGAGACGCCGTGGGATATTTCACGCACCGCGCCTCAGCCGGTGGCGTTCTCCCCGGCCAGCGCCAGCAGTTCGGCGACGAACTCCGCCGGCCGCTCCAGGTGCGGACTGTGCCCGCACCCGGGCAGCACCACCTCACGGTACGTCCCGCCGGCCGCCGCGTACCGGTCCAGCACCGCGCGGGTCTGCCCCACCATCGGCTGCGGCGGGCACTCCTGCGGGCCCGGCCAGCCGGGCACCACGCCGAGCTGACCGAGGTACGCCAGGTCGAACAGCGAGGTGTCCGAGACGATCACGTCGGCGTCTCCGCGTACCCAGGTCACCGGCGGCTTGACCGGCACGGCGACCAGCTCGTCGGCGAGCCGGAAGTGGGCCGGGGCCAACGCGTTGAGGACGCCGCGCGGCCCGGCGGCGGTCCCCGGCCAGTGCGCCGAGGCCACCGCGGTGCCCGGGTAGTTGTCGTCCCCGGTGGCGGTGGTCAGCATGCTGTCCAGCAGCAGGTCCTCGTGCTCGCCCAGCGAGGCCGGGTCGGCCACGTACGCGGCGCGCAGCACCGCCCGCGGGCTGGTCGGGCCGTCGGCGCTCCGGTCACCGGCGGCGAGCCGCGCCACGAAGTCCGGGTTCGCGCCTCCGGCGCCGGTCCCGGCGAAGTCGGGCGTGGTGGGGTTGCCGTCGAGGTCCCGGGTGCCGCCGAAGCCGTACGGGGACACCGGCGCCTCCAGCAGCAGCCCGGATACCCGCTCGGGGTGGCCGACGAGCAGCCGCATCGCCACGCCGCCGCCGAGCGAGTGCCCGGCCACCACCGGCCGGGCGCCGGGCGGGAACAGCCCCGGGA
>NZ_JAGPXV010000030.1:0-20316 GCF_018070405.1 Micromonospora sp. D75 | reverse complement strand
GGACCGGGCCAAGCTGGACCGGGCGCTCGCGGACGTCACGAAGCGCCTGGGCGGTGCGTCGCCCGCCGGGCCGGAGCCCGGGACCCCGTCGCCGGGCTGCGCGCCCGGCGGGCGGCCGCTGTGGACCTGGCTGGTCCGGGCACTGGCCGCGGCCGATCAGCGCGACGAGGCGCAGGCGGTGCTGGACACCGTACGGCCGACGACGCGGGAGTCCTGCCACACCGGCTCGGAGACGCTCCGGCGCGGCCACCGGGCCGAGCTGCTGACGGCGGCGGGACGGCTGGAGGAGGCGCACGCCGAGGCGGAGGCGGCGCTGCGAGCCGCCGATCGCGCCCGGCCGGCCGACTGCGTACCGGCGCGCCTGGGCCGGGCCCTCCTCAGCCTGCCCCGCGGTGACCTCGCCACGGCCAGCGACCAGTTACGGGCGGCCGAGCGGCTGGCCGGCGCCGACGACACGGCGCGGATGGACGGGGCGCTGGCCCGGTTCCACGCGGCCAGCGGCCGTCCGGCGATGATGGTGCAGACGTTGATCAACGTCGCCGGGCAGGTCGTACCCGATCCGCTGCTGTTCACCGAGGCGCCGGCCGCGGCGGCGGCGCTCGTCCGCCAGGCCCGCCGGGCCGGGCTCGACGCGGAGGCCGAGCGGGCCGTGGAGGTCGCCCGGCGCGTCGCCCGCGGCAATCCGTTCGTCCAGTCGCTGGCGGCGGCGGCCGAGCACGCCGCGGGTCTGCTGCGCGACGATCCGACGGCACTGCTGCGGGCCGCGGATCTGCACCGGCTCGCCGGCCGTACGCTGGCCGCGGCCGGCGCGGTGGAGGACGCGGCCCGCGGCACCCGGGACCGGGCCGAGGCCATCCGGCTCCTCGAAGCCGCGGCGGACGCCTACCGCGAGTGCGGCGCGCGACGCGACCTGGACCGCGTGGAGGCCGAGCTGCGTGGTGTGCCCGCGCACAACGTCCGCCCGCTGGTCCCGGACCGGCCCCGGTCCGGGTGGGAGAGCCTGACCAGCGCGGAGCTGCGGGTCGTGCGGGCCATCGTGGACGGGATGACCAACCGTGAGGCGGCGAGCTCGCTGTTCCTGTCCCCGCACACCGTCGACAGCCACCTGCGGCGCGTCTTCTCCAAGCTCGACATCAACAGCCGGGTCGAACTGACCCGCTGCTTCATCGCGCACGAGGCGGTCCGGCCGGCGCTGGCCACCCCACGCCAGCCGGCGTCCGCCGGCTGAGCGGGCCGTCCGGCGGACGGGCGCGGTTCAGCCGGCGGACGCCGGAGACGCGGTTCAGCTGGCCTTGCCGGTCACGGAGCCCGTGTCCCAGTCCGGCTCGCCGGTCATCGAATAGATCGCCGCACGGCTGGAGTAGGTGGCCGCGGCGTGCGCCAGCTCGGCCCGGGTGTTGAAGCCCAGCTTCCGGTAGACCTTCCGCAGGTGGTAGTTGACGGTGTGCGCGGACAGGTGGACCTGCTTGGCGATCTGCCGGTTCGTCAGGCCCACGCTCACCAGGTAGGCGATCCGCTGCTCCATGTCGGACAGGGTCGACCAGCAGCTCGCCGGTGGGACACCGGTTTCCTCGGCGCGGGCCGGTGTCACCGGCCGTCCCCCCGCCTGGGCCTGCGCGGCGTAGAGCTTGGCGAGCTCCTCGGTGGCCAGCGCCACCGAGATCGGGTCCCGTGACTGCACGATGATGAGCGCCAGAGCCGCCGGGGCGCTGTTCGCCAGCGCGTGGGCGTGCATGGCGGTGAGGCTGACGACCTGGATCCCGGGATTGTCCGCGGCCAGCCCGTCCACCGTGGCGAGGACGCGGCGTTCGAGGTCACGGTCGTCCACGTCGCGGGCGAGCAGGACCAGGAAGGCGGCGGCGCTCGGCACCTCGACGTACAGGCGGCGTCGCGTCGGCAGGCGGCGGTGCTTGCCCGCCAGCAGCCGGGCGGCGGCCCGCGGGCCCTCCTGCTTGACCGTGATCAGCACTTCCGCCCACGAGTACTGCACCGAGTCGAGGACCACATGGCGGTCCGCGTCCTCCTGCCCCCGCCTGAGGTACTCGATCGCGGCGGGCACGTCGCCCATGTAGAAGGAGGCGGTGCTGAGCACCGCGTAGGCGAGGGGCCGCAGCATGGGCACCGCGTCCCCGGCCACGGCGGCGGTGGCCAGCGCCGCCTCCCGGCGCGCGTCCCCGATCCGCCCGGCCTGCAGCAGCAGCCGGGACCGCATCACCGCCGGCGCGGCCGTCCAGATCGGCGCGGGCAGTCCGCGCAGGCCGGCCTCCGCCTCGTTGATCAGCGCCTCGGCCTCGTCGAACTCACGCAGGTTCGCGAGTTTGCCGGCGAGCGCGAGCTGGGCGTGCAGACGCCACACCGGTTCGGCCTCCGCGCCGGCCCGCACCGCCGCCCGTCCCAGCTCCAGGCCGTCGGCCAGCTTTCCCGCCGACCACAGCCCGGTGGACCGGGCGGTCAGCGCCATCGCCAGCGCGGCGTCACCGGACTCGGCGTCGCGTTCCCGCAGGATCGCCTCGGTCAGCGGATCGGTGCCCTCGCCGCCGAGCAGGAGATCGGCCAGCACCAGACACGCCTGCGCGTCACGCCGGGCGGCGGGCGACGCGGCCGGGCCGGCGAGAACCGCCTCGGCGACACGGACGCCGGCCTCGGCGTTCCCGCTCATGATCAGGCGGTGCGCGCGGGAACAGGATCCGGTGGCGTCCTCTCCGGTCGCGCTCACCGGCGCGGCAGTCGCGGCGTCCATCCGGCGATTCCGGTCGGCCACCGGGCTGCGTCGCCCGGAAAGGCTCATCGCCTCACGTCGTAAGGCGTCGCGGGCGGGCCCGGGAATGGCCTCGATGATGCCGCGCAGCAGGAAATCGCTCTGAAAGGCGAGCTGATGCTCGGCGGCCACGACGAAGCCCGAGGCGATCGCCTCGTCCACCGGCGGGAGCAGGGCCGCCGACGATCTGCCCAGCATTCTCGAGACGTCCTCCAGCATGAAGGATCTGCCCAATGCGGCGGCAACCTTCAGAAACTGCTGGCAGCCGGCGCTCACGTCATTCAATCGCCGCATGACAAAACTCAGCACACGCCGGGGAATTCGACGGGAAACCAATTCCGCCCGACCATTTCTCTCCCGGATCAATCCCTCTTCGGCGAGCCCGCGCGCCAGTTCGGCGACCAGGTGCGGATTTCCGCCGGCACCGCCCGCGAAGTCAATCAGCTCGCGGTGCACGTCGACCCCGAGGATCTCGCGCAGGACCTGCTCGTCGCTCCCTCCGCCCCCCGGCTGGGACACCGGCCCCCCGGCGGCGCACACCGGATTTCGTGCTGCGGCTGTCGCCTCGTTCTCCCGCGGCCGTCCCGTTGTCATAATCCCCCCGGAATATGCGCACACAGCTCAAGAAAAGCCTGGACTCGGTCGATGACGCTACCCCACAGCAACCACATTTGCCATCGATCACCGTCGTCGCTCATCATAACTATCCGGCAGGCCCCGGCGCAGCCGTCATATATCAGGCAGCATCCCGCTGATATCGGACTTACCTAAACAATGCCACGATTGGCAGAACTCGCACGCATGACCGAAACAGCCCTCGCCGCGGACCGTCCCGGACCGGCCGGCCGAACGTCCAGCACCATCGTGACCAGGTGAAACAAGCTCCGACCGGAACACGGCGTCACTCCTGCCCGGTCCGGACGCGACCGCTCCCGCGGGCGGTCGACGGCGGCTGGTCACCGCACCGCTCTGCCGACAGAGAAAGCGCAGGATACGGCGCTGACCGGATACCGACAGGTGTACTGCAAATGGAGTACCGCAACCGTGGTAGCGACGTCCAGGAAGTGCCTGCATCCGTACGGCGACACAGAAGTGCCTGTTCACGACCATTAGGTAGAGCGCTTATTGACTTGAGGAGAAGATGATGCCTACCGAGACTCCCCGCACAGACGGAGCTCTGGCGGGATTGGCGCGGTTCTGTTACCGGCGTCGTCGACTGGTGCTCCTGACCTGGATCGTCGGCGTCATCGCCCTGGCGTTCCTGGGCTTCCGCTACGGCGCCGCCCCGGACAACGTCTACTCCGGCGGGGACTCCCATTCCGCACGGGCGCAGGCCCTGATCGAGAAGCACTTCCCCGAGCAGCGGGGCGACACGCTCACCCTGGCCATCAAGGCCGAGCGGGGCATCGACGACCCGGCGGCGCGGCAGAAGATCGAGAAGGTCATCTCCGACCTGGACGCCTCACCGGTGACCGGGCCGATCGTCTCGCCCTACGACGACCGCAACCTGGTCACCGCCGACCGCCGCATCGCCCGGACGACGATCCCGCTGACCTCGATGGACGTGGAGAAGGCCGAGGCCAAGCCACTCGTCGACACGGTCAAGGACGCCTCCGGCGACGGCGTGACGCTGGGGCTGGGCGGCGAGCGGGCGGAGAAGGCGGAGACGCCCCCGCAGGGTCCGGCCGAGGCGGTCGGCGTGGTGACCGCCGCGGTGATCCTGTTCCTCGCGTTCGGCTCGCTGGTGGCGATGGGCCTGCCGATCGTCACCGCGCTGCTGGCGGTGCTCGGCGGCGTCGCGCTGATGAAGCTCGTCGGACACCTCGTCCCCTCACCGGACTTCACGGTGCTCATCGCCGTGCTGATCGGCCTCGGCGTCGGCATCGACTACGCGTTGTTCATCCTCACCCGCTTCAAGGACAGCCTGGTGGAGGGGGACGATCCCGAGAGCGCCACGGTCAAGGCCATCACCACCGCCGGTCACGCGGTCCTCTTCGCGGGCACCACCGTGATGATCGCGCTGCTGGGCCTGATCGCCATGGGCCAGAAGATGATGAACGGCGTCGCGCTCGGGGCCTCGGCGACGGTGCTGGTGACGATGATCGCCGCGGTCACGCTGATGCCGGCCTTCCTGGGCTTCGCCGGCTACAAGATCCAGGGTCTGCGCGTACCGCGCCGGGGCCCCCTTCGGCAGGCCGGCTCCGACGCGCCGAAGCAGGAGCGCCGCACGCTCGCGGAACGCTGGGCCGGCGTGGTGCAGCGCCGCCCGGTCATCGCCGCGCTCGGGGCAACCGCCATCCTGCTGGTGCTGACCGCGCCGCTGCTGTCGATGCGGCTGAGCCTGCCCGACGCCAGCGTCCAGCCCCGCGACCGCAGCAGCTACACCTCGTACGAGATCCTGTCCGAGGGCTTCGGCCCCGGCTACGGCGCTCCCCTGATCTTCGCCGCCGAGGTCGGCGACGGAAACAGCGACCTCGGTCCGGTCGTCGCCGCGGTGAGCGGCACCGAGGGCGTGGCGTACGCGACGCCGCCCCGGATCAGCCAGGACGGGCAGGCCGCCGTCTTCATGGCCTTCCCCCGCACCGGCGCCCAGGACGAGGCCACCGCGGACCTGGTGCACAAGCTGCGCGACGACGTGCTCCCCGCGGCGTCCGGCGGCCGCGAGGTCTATCTCGGCGGCCCGAACGCCGGCGCGATCGACCTCGCCGAGGAGACCAGCTCCCGGCTGCCCGTGATGATCACCGTGGTCATCCTGCTGTCCCTGCTGCTGCTCGTCGTGCTGGTGCGGTCGGTCACGATCGCGCTGCAGGCGGCGGTGATGAACCTGCTGTCCATCGGCGCCTCGTTCGGTGTGCTGGTGGCGATCGTGCAGTGGGGTTGGCTCGGGTCCGCCCTCGGCTTCCCCACCTCCATGCCGATCACGACATGGGTGCCGATGATGATGTTCCCGCTGCTGTTCGGCCTCTCCATGGACTACGAGGTCTTCCTGATCTCGCGGATCCGTGAGGAGTACGAGCGCACCGGCGACACCCGCCGTGCCGTGACCCGCGGTCTGGCCCGTACCGCCAAGGTGATCACGGCGGCGGCCGCCATCATGATCGCCGTGTTCACCACCGGCATGCTCGGCCCCGACGTCTCGGTCAAGCAGGTCGGCCTGGGCATGGCGGTGGCGGTGTTCGTCGACGCCACCATCGTCCGGATGATCCTCGTCCCGGCCGTGATGGAGCTGTGCGGCAAGGCCAACTGGTGGATGCCCGGACGGCGGGCGAAGACGGCCCCGGTTCCCCCGGCCGGGGTCGAGGAAGCGGCCCGGATCTGAGCCCTTCCCCCACAGGGTGCGGGGAACCCCTGGACGGGGTTCCCCGCACTCGCTGTCGTCCGGAACCGACGTAGGGTCACGCCATGACCGAGCTGCTCCCTCCCCTGGTGGTCGCCCCGATGGCCGGAGGTCCGTCGAACCCGGCGCTGGTCACCGCCGCCGCCCGGGCCGGCTCGGTCGGCGTCCTCGCCGCCCGCTAGCAGACCCCCGAGGCCGTCGAGGACCAGGTACGCGCGACGCGCGCGGCCGGCGTGCCGTACGGGCTCAACATCTTCGTGCCGACCCCGGCCGAGCCGGACCCGGCGCGGGTGGAGGCGTACCGCCGGTTGTTGCTGCCGGAGGCGCAGCGGTACGGGGTGGACCTGCCGACGCCGCGCCGGCACGACGACGACCACTTCGCCGCGAAGGTGGACCTGGCGGTGGCGTACGCGGTCCCGCTCGTGAGCTTCGCGTTCGGCGTACCGCCGGCGGGCGTGGTGCGGGCGCTGCGCGACGCCGGATGCCACGTGCTGATCACCGTCACCTCGGCCGACGAGGCCCTCCGGGCGGTCGCCGCCGGACCGGACGCGCTCGTCGCGCAGGCGGGCACGGCGGGCGGGCACGCCTCGACCACCGATCCGTCCGGCTACCGGCCGCGCGGCGAGGCGCGGGACCTGCTCGCCGCCGTACGGTCGGTCACGGACCTGCCGGTCGTCGTGGCCGGCGGAACCTCGTCCGCCGAGGATGTCGCGCGGCTGCGCGCGGCCGGCGCGGCGGCGGTGCAGAGCGGCACCGCGTTCCTGCTCGCCGACGAGGCCGGTACCCGGCCGGCGCAGCGCGCCGCGATGCTCTCCGGCGACTTCCGCCGGACCGTTGTCACCCGGGCGTTCACCGGTCATCCGGCGCGGGCCCTGGCCAACCGCTTCACCGACGCCTACTCCGCGGCGGCGCCGGTCGCCTATCCGGCGGTGCACCACCTGACCGCGCCGATCCGGGCCGCGGCGGCACGTCTCGGTGACGCCGAGGCGCTGAACCTGTGGGCCGGGACCGGTTTCGCGTCCGCCGTGCCGGGCCCGGCCGCCGACATCGTCGCCCGATTGACGGGCTGACCGTCCGGCCGGCCGGTCACCGGCGCCGCTGCGGCCCGGTGTCGACAGTGGTCAGGGTGCGGTGGGACCGGCGGCGCCCAGTCCGGCGGGGTTGCTGATGACGCAGCGCCAGGCGCCGTCCGCGCCGCGCCGGAGCACGTCGACGGCGGTGCCCTCGATCCGGATCGGGGTGCCGTCGGGTCCGGTTCCCTCGTGGACGTAGTCGTTGATCACCAGGGCGATGTCGCCGGTGACGTACTGGTGGCGGACGGCCACCTTGATCGGCAGGAAGTGCTGCTCCTCCCGGCTGCGCGCGCGCCTCTGGTCGCCGGTCAGGACCGTGCCGGGGGCGAGGATCAGCAGGGCGTCCGGCTCGTAGAGCTGCTCCAGCTGGTCGAGATCGCGGTTGTTGAACGCGCGCTCGAACAGGGGCAGGAGCGCGGCGGGGTCGGTGGGTGCGGCGGGCGGTTCCGCGGAAGCGTTCGACATGGGCGCAGCACACCCGGACCGGGACGGACCGGTCAACGACGACGGGCCGGTTCTGTCAGGTCGCGGCCCCGGCGGACATCGAGGTGACTAACTAAGATCCGCGCCGTTTGCCGGGCGGGGCGCGGCGGACAGGATGCCCGTAGATGGTCCATGCGGTGCCCAGGCGCATCGACTCGTGAGGAGCGTTCCTGTGATCAAGGTGGCAATCATCTTCCACTCCCGCAGCGGGAATACCTACCAGATGGCCGTGGCCGCGGCGGCTGCGGCGGTGAAGGCGGGCGCGGAGGCGCAGCTCTACAAGGTGCCCGACCTGCCCAGCCCGATGGTGCTCGACCACAAGGCGTACGCCGAGCTCAACGCCGAGACCGCGGACGTCCCGGTGGCCACGCTCGCGGACCTGGTCGCGGCGGACGCCATCATGATCGGCACGCCGGTGCACTACGGGCTGCCGGCTCCGCAGATCCTCGACTTCATCGACCACTCCGGACCGGTCGCCATTCCGGGTGACCTGGCGAACAAGGTGGTGTCCGTGTTCGCGTCCGGCTCGATGCCGCACGCCGGGCAGCAGGCGGCCATCCTGGCGCTGCACAACTGCATCTGCCACTGGGGTTCGCTGATCGTCCCGAACGGCTCCAGCGTCGAGGTGCTCGGCCTGCCGAACAACGGCGCGCCGTACGGCACGTGCAGCGTCTCCCGGCACGAGGCGAACAACGTCCACGAGGACAACCTCGCCGCCATCGAGTACCAGGCGCTGCGGCTGGTCGAGGTGGCCACCGCGTACAAGATCGGCCGCGAGCAGACCACGTCGGCGATCAAGTACGTGGACCGCCGGCTGCTGGCGGAGAAGTTCGGCCTCTGACTCCGACATGAACCGGCCCGCCCGGCGCGGGCCGGTTCGGCGTGTCCGGCCTCAGGTGGCGTCGGCTGCGGCGCGGGCGGTCAGACCGTCGAGCACGTACGCCAGCCCGAGCGCGAAGTTCGTGTCCCAGTCGTCGTCGAGCAGGTGCCGCTGCGCGGCCAGTGTGGGATAGCTGGCGCTGTGCCGCTCCAGCATCAGCTGGCCCTCCCGGCGTTCGGCCGCCGACCACCGCAGCGTGGCCTGGCTGGCCGCGGAGCCCTGGACGTGGCTGTAGAGCACCCAGCTCGCCGCGGTGACGTCCCGGGAGGTGAACCCGGCGCGGGTCAGGGTGGCCTGGAGGAACTCCATCCAGGACAGGAAGCCGGGGCCGACCGCGGGGCGTCGTCGCATCACCGCCGACCACGGGTGCCGCAGCAGCGCGGCACGCCGCTCGGTCAGCAGCGTCGTGACGTCCGCCCGCCAGTCGTCGCCGGGTGGCGGTGGCGGCGTGGCGGCGAACACCGCGTCGACCGCGAGGTCGATCACGTCTTCCTTGGTGTCCACGTGCCAGTAGAGCGTGGTGGTGCCGACGCCGAGGCGGTCGGCGAGGCGGCGCATGGTGAGCTGCCCGACGTCGTCCTCGTCCAGCAGCTCGACCGCGGCGGCGGTGATGCGTTCGACGGTCAGCGGCGGGTCGGGCCGCGCCGACGTCGTCCGCAGCCACAGGCTCCGGCTCCGCTCCGCCATCCCGTCACCCGCCTCGCCCGAAATCTGCCCGTTCCGCCCGTGAGCGTAGTACATTGGTCGGGCACCGGAACGTTGTTCGACTGCTGGACCGTCGTTCGACCCTCGCGCCGACGAAGAGGTGGGGCCAGATGAGACTCGTGGTGTTCGGCGCGAACGGGCCCACCGGCCGGCTGGCCACCGAGCTGGCGATGGCCCGGGGCCACGTCGTCACAGCAGTGACCCGGCGTCCGGAGTCCTTCCCGGTGCGGGGCGAGAACCTGCGGGTGGTGGGCGCCGACGTGCTGGACGCCGCGGCTGTCGACGCCGCCGTCGCCGGCCAGCAGGCGGTGATCTCGACGCTGGGTGTGCCGTACACGAAGGAGACGGTGCGAACCTACTCCGAGGGCGCCGCCAACATGATCGCCGCGATGCGGGCCCACGGCCTGCGCCGGCTGGTCTGCGTGACGTCGACCGGCACCAGCGGCGAGCACGCCGAGGGCGAGACGTTCACCTTCAAGAAGATCATCGCACCGATCCTGCTGCGGATGGGACGCACCGTCTACGAGGACATGGCGCGGATGGAGAAGGTGGTGTCGGAAAGCGGTCTGGACTGGACGGTCATCCGTCCGGCCGGCCTCTTCGACGGTGACGGCGTCACCGACTACCGGGCCGAGCCGCGCCGGCTCCCCGGCCGGTTCACCTCCCGCACCGACCTGGCCGACCTGCTCGTCCGGGAGGCGACCGAGGACCTTCACGTAGGCCAGTTCATCGACGTGGTCACCACCACCGGCGCGCCGACCTTCGCGCAGATGTTCATCCGGGAGGCGCTGCACATCGGCAAGTGACGCCCGCCCCGCGGGCCTCCCGGCGACCTGCGCCTCGGCCAACCACTGTGGCCCCGAGGGCGGTGCCGCCAGCACCTCGACCATCCTCGCCGCGGGTTCCAAGCTCGTGTGCATTCGCCGCCGCGCCGCGAGGAGGCAGGATGCTGCTGGACGAGGATCTGACGGATCTGTGCGACGACATCCTGGCCGGGCTGCCGCGCAGCGATCAGCGACGGCGCGGCCGGGAGTACGTCCGCGGGCTGCTGCTGGCCCGGGGACGCAAGTCGATCCGCAACATCGCCGCGATCTCCACGGAACCCGCCGCGGAGCAGGCGCTGCACCATTTCGTCAGCGACTCCACCTGGGACTGGATGCCGGTCCGGCGGGCGCTCGCCCGGCACGTCACGCGCCTCTGCGGGGCCCGGACCTGGGTGCTGCATCCGACCCTGATCCGCAAGGCCGGGACGCACTCGGTGGGCGTCGGCCGCCGGTACTCGCCGGGCCTGGGGCAGTCCCTCAACGCGCAGCACGCGGTTGGTCTCTGGGCGGCCTCGACGAGCGTCGTCACGCCGGTCAACTGGCGGCTGCACCTCAACGAGGACTGGTTGTCCGACGAGAAGCGCCGCCGGCGCGCGGCCATCCCGGACGACCTGGTCGCCCAGTCGCTGGGCGCCTGCACCGTCGAGGCGTACCTGGAACTGGGGGCGCCGGCCGGCGAGCTGGTCGTGGTGGACGCGCGGGAGATGGACGTCGAGGCGGTGGTCCGCCGGTTACGGGCCGCCGGAGCGCCGGTGCTGGTCCGGGTGCCCGCCGGCCTGCGGCTGGTCCCGGCCGCCGGCGCCACCGCCGAGCCGGCCGGCGACCTGGCGGCGACCGTACGGCACCAGCGCCGGCCGGTCTTCGGGCTCACGGCGCGCCCGCCGGTGCTGGCCGGCACCGTCGCGGTTCGGCTGCCCAGCACCCGAAGCTACGATCCCCTGCTTTTGGTGGAGCTGAGCGCGCCGGGGCGCGGTGAGCCCGGCCAGCTGTGGCTGACCAGTCGCGGCGACATCGGCCTCGCCGACCTGGTCCGCCGGGCGGCGCTGGTCCGGCGGGTCACCGACGACCTGGAGTCCACCGGCGACCAGGTGGGACTGCGCGACTTCACCGGCCGCTCGTACCGGGGCTGGCACCGCCACGTGACGCTGGCGTCGGCGGCGCACACGGTGCTCGCGACGCACGGCCGGCCGGAGCCGGCCCTGCGGCGCACCTCCTGACGCGCGACGGGCGGGCTAGCCGGCCTGGAGCAGGGTCATCCCCATGGACATCCCGCCGCCGAATGCGGTGAGCAGCACGAGGTCGCCGACGCGGACCCGGCCGGAGCGGCACAGCTGGTCGTAGGTGATGGGCACCGCGGCGGCGCCGGTGTTGCCGTAGGCGGTGTACGTGCTGGCGACGCGGTCGAAGGGCAGCCCGAGCCGCTCCGCCATCGAGGCGAGGATCCGGCCGTTGGCCTGGTGCGGCACCAGATGCCCGAGCCGGTGCGGCGGCACACCGTGCTCGGCCAGGAACTCGGCGATGCCGGCGACCACGTACGTGTCGATGAACTCGCGTACTCCCCGGCCGTCCATCCGGAAGTGGTGCGAGCCGTCGCGGAGCGTCTGCTCCGAGGCCGGCAGGCGGCTGCCACCGGCCGCCACGCCGATCAGCCCGCGCGCCTCGGCGAAGCTGAGCAGCCGGGTGGCCACGACCCGGTGCGCGCCACCGACCCCGATCACCGCGGCGCCCGCGCCGTCGCCGAACAGCACCACTGTGCGGCGGTCCTGCGGCGACAGGATGCGCGAGTAGACGTCCGCGCCGATCACCAGCGCCGGCCGGTCCCCCGCTGCGGTCACCAGCCGCTCGGCGACCGCGAGCCCGTAGCTGAAGCCGCTGCACACCGCGTTGACGTCGAACGCGGCGGTACCCCGTCCGGCGCCGATCTCGTGGGCGACGACGCTGGCCGTGGGTGGTTGCGGCGAATCCGGCGTCGACGTGGCCACCACGACGAGCGCCAGGTCCGCCGCGTCGACGCCGGCGTCCGCGAGCGCGATGCGCGCCGCTCCGATCGCCAGGTCGGAGGTCGCCTCGTCCGGCTTGGCCCACCGCCGCTGCCGGATGGCCGTCTTCTCGTACACCCAGTCGCCGGTCACGCCGGCGTGCTCGGCCGCCTCGTCGTTAGTCACCACCCGGCCGGGCAGGTAGGAGCCGGTGCCGAGCACACCGATCGGCCGGTCGCCACGCGAATATGTGAGCATGCGCCAGGTCCATTTCTTCACCAGCCGTCGATCGCGAAAATTGCGATAAGGACGGGCACCGACTTCGCGGCGAATAGTGTCGACGGTCCTCCAGACCAGACCTGCGGTCAATGTATGGCACCCGCAACGGGCAGGGCAACCGCCGGAACCGACGTGACATATTCACCCGCACCGCCTTGGCCGGGCGCGCTCCGGTCACCACTATGCGGATGTGGACGCCAACCCCGTAAACGGTCCGGCCGGGTCACCGTGGATGGACGCCATCGACGTGCACCATCACATAATTCCCGATTTCTATGCGGCCGAGCTTCGCGAATTGGGCGGTTCCACTGTTCTTTCCGGAGTCGACCGCCCCACGTGGAGCCGGGCGGGCAGCCTCGCCATGATGGACCGGCAGGGAATACGCGCCGCGATCGTCAGCCTGTGGCCGGGCGTACCCCCGCTGGACCGCGCCCGCAGCCGCGCTCTCGCGCGGCGGCTGAACGAGTACCTGGCCGAGTTCGTGGCGGCCGGCGACTGCCGCTTCGGCGCGTTCGCGGTGCTGCCCTTCCCCCACCTCGACGACTGCGTGGCGGAGTTCGTCCACGCCATCGACGTGCTGGGCCTGGACGGGCTCGGGCTGCTCACCAACTACGACGGGCTCTACGTCGGCGACCGCCGGCTCGATCCGCTGCTGGCCGAGGCCGAGCGGCGGCGTACGCCGATCTTCGTGCACCCAGCGGTGCCGCCGGCCACCGGCCAGCCCGCCTTCGGGCTGCCGCTGTCGCTGTACGAGTTCCCGTTCGAGACGGTGCGGCTGGTGGCGCAGCTGCTCTACAACGGCACGCTGGAGCGGTTCCCCGAGCTGCGGATCATCCTGCCGCACGGCGGCGGCGGGGTCACCTACTACGCCGACCGGCTCACCTACGGCCCGGTCATCAACCGCGATCTCGCCGACCGCCTGCCGGACGATCCCCTCGCCGTGCTCCGCCGCCTCTACTTCGACGTGGCGATGTGCGGCCGGCACGCGCTCGCCTCGCTGCGGCTGTTCGCCGATCCGGAACGGGTCCTGGTCGGCTCCGACTACCCGTTCATGCCGGAGTCCTTCGGCGCCTCGATCGGTGCGGGAGTGGCGCGCCACGCGGACCTCGATCCGGGGTGGTGGGCCGCGGTCAACCGGTCCAACGCGGCGAAGCTGTTCGCCCGTTTCCCCTCGACAGGAGAGTGACCACATGCTCGACGACACGCTTGTCGACGCGTACCTGAACCGCATCGGTGTGGCCCGGCCGGAGCGGCTCGACGCCGAGTCGCTGCGGCTGCTGCACGCGCAGCACGAGCTGACGGTGCCGTTCGAGACCATCGACTACCACCTCGGCAAGGAGATCTTCATCGACGAGCGGGTGGTCGAGAAGATCGTGTACCAGAACCGCGGCGGCGGCTGCGGCGAGATCAACAACGCGTTCCACTACCTGCTGGAGGCGCTGGGCTTCGACGTCACGCTGCACCAGGGCCGGGTCTGGCTCGGGCACGAGTTCACGCCGCCGTACAACCACTCGGTGACCACGGTGCGCATCGGCGAGCAGCGGTGGCTGAGCGACGTCGGCCTGGGTCGCAGCAGCCGCTACCCGCTGCTGCTGGAGTCGCCGCAGCCGCAGGAGGACCCGCACGGCACCTTCTCCACCAAGCGGGTCGCCGACAACGCCACCGACGTCTTCCGGGCCGACGCGCTGCAGTACCGCTTCTACGACGAGCCGGTCGTGGCGGCCGACGGCATGCAGGTGCTGTGGTGGTACCGCACCTCACCGGACTCGCCGTTCCTGCAGAACCTCTCCTGCACGCTGCCGACCGAGAACGGGCGCATCATCCTGCGGGAGAACAAGCTCGTCGTGATCGACGGCGACGAGCGGCGGATCGAGCGGCTCACCAACGACGACGACCTGCTGGCGGCGTACGACAAGTACTTCGGCATCAAGCTGGACGCGCCGCCGAAGCCGAGTCCGCACGTCAAGAAGTCGATGCGCATGTCGTACGAGCGGGACTGAGCCGTGCTGACCGACGAGCAGGTGCGGGGCTACCTGGACCGGATCGGCGCCGCCCGCCCCGAGCGGCCGGACCTCGCGGCGCTGCGCGACCTGCAGGAGCGCCACACGTTCACGGTGCCGTTCGAGAACCTGGACTACCACCTGGGCCACGAGATCTACATGGACGAGCGGGTGCTGGACAAGGTGATCCGCCAGCGCCGCGGCGGCGGCTGCTTCGAGATCAACACCTCGCTGTTCTTCCTGTTGCGGGCGCTGGGTTTCGCGGTGACGCTGCATCAGGGGCGGGTTTGGCTCTCCGGGCGGTTCAACGGCCCGCACAATCATCTGATGCTGACCGTGGACCTGCCCGAGACCGGCTCCCGCTGGCTGGTCGACGTCGGCTTCGGCAAGAACAGCCGGTTCCCGTTCCGGCTCGACGCGGCCGAGCCGTACGGGGACCCGCACGGCCGGTTCGCCACCCGGCGGGTCGAGCCGGGGGTCGTCGACGTGTACCGCAACGACGCGCTGCAGTACCGGTTCTACGACGAGCCGGCCGACCTGGCCGACTTCCGGCAGAACCTGTGGTGGTACCGCACCTGCCCGGACTCGCCGTTCCTGCGGAACATGTTCTGCACGCTGCCCACCGCCGACGGCCGGGTCACGCTGCAGGGCGACGTGCTGACGGTCATCGCCGGCGACCGCCGGAGCGTCGAGACGCTCACCGACGACGACGCGCTGCTGGAGGCGTACCGGCGGTGGTTCGGGATCGTCCTGGACAAGCCGCCGACGCCGAGCCCGTACGCGGACCAGTCGTCGCGCATGGCGTTCTTCCAGAACGACGACGGCGGGCCGGCCCGCCGATGACGACAGTGCGGGCCGCCTACGTCGACCGGCTGGGCCCGGCCACCGAGATCCGGTACGGCGAGTTGCCCGCGCCCCGGCCGGGCCCCACCGACGTGCTGGTCGACACGCTCGCCACCACCGTCAACCACGTCGACACGTTCGTGCGGGCCGGCACGTACCGTACGCCGGTCCCGCTGCCGTTCGTGGTGGGCCGGGACGTGGTGGGCGTGGTCGCGCACGCCGGTGACGGCGTGGCCGGCTTCCGCCCCGGCGACCGGGTCTGGTGCAACAGCCTGGGCCACGGCGGACGTCAGGGCGCGGCCGCCGAGCAGGTGGTGGTGCCCGCGGACCGGCTGTACCCGCTACCGGCGGCGGCCTCGGTGGAGGCGGTCACCGTGCTGCACCCGGCCGCCACCGCCTACCTGGCGCTGGCGGTGCACGGCCGCCTGCGCCCCGGTGAGACGGTGGTGGTGGGCGGTGGCGGCGGCAACGTCGGCTCCGCGTTGATCACGACGGCGAAGGCGCTCGGCGCGCGCGTGGTCGCCACCGCGGCGCCCCGGGACGAGGCGTTCTGCCGGGCCGCCGGCGCGGTCGAGGTGGTCGACTACGCCGCACCGGATCTCGGTGACCGGCTCGCCGCGTCCTGCCCGGAGGGCGTCCACGTCTACCTGGACACCTCCGGGACCAACGACCTGGACCTGGCGGTCGGGCAACTCGCCGTACGGGGGCGGATCGTGCTGCTCGCGGGCGCGCGGACCCGTCCGGCGCTGCCCGCCGGTGAGCTGTACACGAACGACAGGTCGATAGTCGGTTTCGTCATCTCGCTCGCCACGACCGCGGAACTGGCGGAGGCGGCCGGTTTCATCAACCGGCTGCTCGCGGCCGGCCGGCTGCGCCCGCGCGAGGTGGTGCGCCTTCCGCTGTCCGCGATGCGGGAGGCGCACCGGATGGTGGAGGACGGCGAGATGCGCGGACGGCGGGCCCTGGTCGTCCCGGACGGCGCGGCGTCACAGCTCGGTGAGCAGGCGGTGCAGGCGTAGCGCGAGCTGGATCTCCAGCGCCCGTGCCGGGAGTTGCCAGGTCGGGCCGAGCAGGCGCTTCACCCGGTCCAGCCGCCGGGTGACCGTGTTCGGGTGCATGTGCAGCAGTTCCGCCGCGTTGGTCGGGCTGCGGCCGGCCTCGAAGTACGCGTCGAGCGTGCGGGCGAGGTCGCCGTCGCGGTGCCGGTCGTAGTCGAGCACCGGCTGGAGGGTGGCGTCGATGAACTGGTCGATGCCCTCCCGGCCGGCCAGCAGCATCGGCAGGAAACCCAGCTCCCGTACCGACACGCCGCGACCGGCCAGCTCCATTGAGATCATGACGTCGAGGCAGCGCAGCGCCTGCCGGTAGCGCACCGCCACCCGCTCCGGCCCGGAACCGCTGTCGGACGCCGCGGCCGTCACCGGGCGGCCGAAGAGCGCGCCCGACTCCTCCGCCGCCGTCCGGGCGATCTCGGCCGGGTCGGCCTCCCCCGGCAGCAGCAGCACGATGTCGTCGTCGTGCAGCGCGGACAGACCGTCACCCCGGGCGGCGAACGCCGCGCTCCACATCGACGCCCAGTGCGGGCTGACGCCGTCCGGGCGCAACACCACCACGACGTACGGCCGGTCCAGCCGCACGCCCAGCCGCCGGGCCCGTTCGACAAGCGTGCCGGTGGGCTGCGGCGTGGTGATCAGCTCGTTGAGCAGGGCACGGCGGGCCTGGCTCTCCCGGCTGTCGTCGAGCTGGCGCAGGATCACCGCCGCCGCCTGGGCGATCAGGAGCAGGAGCTGCCCGTCCGGGTCGGCGAGCGGGCTGTCCATCTCCAGCAGCAGGTCTCCCATCCGCCGGTCGCCGGCCAGCACCGGGACGACCATGCGGCGGCCGTCCGGCACGCCCGGCTCCGGTCCGGCGGCGGCGGACCGGCTCGCGGCGACCACCAGACCGTCGTCGGTGCACAGCCGCACCGACGCGCCGAGACGCCGGTCGGCCTCCACCACGAAGGCGCGCGCGTCGCCGCGGGCCACGGCCAGGTCGATGAAGCCGTAGTGCGCGGAGCGCAGCGCCCGCATCCGGTCCAGGTCGGCGGCGGTACGGGCGGACTGCTGCTCCAGCCCGTAGAGCCGGGCGATCGCGACGTCCAGCAGTTGCGTCTTCTCCATCGCCGCGCCGGCGAGCCGGGCGAACGAGGTCAACTGGACGCGCTCCCCCTCGGTGACCGTCCGGGGGCGCCGGTCGGCGAGGTACAGCGCGGCGACGGACCGGCGGGGGGCGTATCCGCGCAGGTGGCCCAGACGTACCGCGACCACCGCGTGCAGTGCGCCGTCGTCGTCCGATCCGGACACCGGCGCGGCGGCCGGGGCGGATTCCGCGTCACCGCACCACAGCGGCGATCCGTCCAGCAGCGCCGCCCCGGAGGGATGGTGACCGGGCAGGTCCAGCCGGCCGTCCTCGTGGGGGCCGTCCGCCGCCCGTACCGTGATCGTCGGTCCGTCCTCGGACACGACGGCGACGAAGGCGGCCGGCGCGTCGAGCAGCCGCCGGCCCTGCCGGGCGATGTCCCGCAGCAGACCGCCTTCGTCGTGCGGCACCCCGGCGTCGTCGGCGGAGCCGGGCACGGCGGCGCCTTGTTCCGTGCTCCCCCCCATGGCTCTTCCCGTGTCCTTAGTCGCGTCGCGGATCTGCGCCGGATTATAGGCGTCCCGGCCACGAAAGACGTCGAACCTGATGAATCAGAGTCGAACACTTTGACCCTTCGGGAAGCCGATAACGACGATTCTCCGCATGGCCGAAACCGATACCACCACGCCACTGTTCGAATCGCAGGCGGAAATCGTCGTCGACGCCACTCCGGACGAGGTCTACGCGCTCGTCAGTGACCTTCCCCGGTGCCGGGAGTGGAGCACCGAGTGCACCGGAGGCGAGTGGATCAGCGGCCGTCCCGGCGCCGCCGGGGCGGTGTTCCGCGGCCACAACGTCCGTGGCGAGGACGTCGTCGCCTGGGCGCCGGTCGTCCGCGGCGTCTGGACCACGGAGTCGCAGGTGCACACCGCGATCCCCGGCGTCGAGTTCAGCTGGGCGATGCGGGACAGCCGGGGGCGCGCCCAGAGCAGCGTGTGGGCCTTCCGGATGAGCCCCGAGGGCGCCGGCTGCCGCCTGACGCACCACTTCCGGATGGACGAGCCCACCGAGGGCATCCGCAAGATCACCCGAGACATGGACGACGACGAGCGCCGGCGTTTCGTCACCGAATGGGGCGCCAAGGTCGGCGCCGATCTGCACGAGACGCTGCGCCGACTCAAGTCGATCATCGAGACCGAACGGTAGGAGCCGGACATGTTGCTGCAGACGATCGCCAATCGCGGCATCCGACTGGGCACACTCTTCGACCGGGCCGCGGCCCGGCACCCGGACAACAGCATCACCCTCGACCACGACCTCGACGTGGCGCCGGAACTCGGTCGGCGGCTCACCGTCGGCGCGGTCGCCGGCCTGGTCGCCGACCTGGCCGCCCGCCTGCACGCCGCCGGCGTACGACCGGGCGACCGCGTGGTGGTCCACAAGTCGCACAACTTCGACATCACGCTGAGCGCGTGCGCGCTGGCCCGGATCGGGGCCGTGCCGGTGCTGCTCTCCCCCCACCTCGACGCCACCACGGTGCTGCACCTGATCCGCCGGGCCGGCCGGCCGTACCTGCTGACCGACCGCGCCACCCTCGACGGGGAACTGGCGGACACCGTGTTCCCGGCGGTCGCCGGGGTGCTGCTCGCCTCCGGTGACCATCCGTCGGCCACCTCGCTGCGCGCCCTGACCGGTGTGCCGAGCGTCCCGCCGATCGTCATGTCCCCCGACCACCCCACCCTGGTCACCCACACCTCCGGCACCACCGGGCTGCCGAAGCTGGCCGTGCACACCGGACGGACGCTGCAGGCGCGCTACCGCCCGCAGGCGTCGGTCGCCGCGCTGGTGCGGCGCCGCTGCCCGGTCGCCATCCACGTCTCGTTCGTGCACTCGCGCCTGTTCACCGCGCTGGCCATCACGATGCTGCGCGGCTTCCCGCTGCTGGTGCTCGCCGACAACGACCCGGACCAGGCCACCGACCTGTTCCTCACCCATCGTCCGGGCGTGCTGGAGACCCACCCCAACTCGTTCCTGCGGTGGGAGCGGCTGGCCGACGACCCGCGCGCGCCGCTGGCCACCGTGCGCTACTTCAGCAGCACCTTCGACGCCATCCACCCGCGCACGGTCCGGCGCATGCTCGGGGCCTCCGCGCATCCCAAGCCGGTGTTCGGCCAGCTGTACGGGCAGAGCGAGGTCGGCCCGGTCGCGGCCCGCGCGTTCACCCGCCGCCGGCCCGAGGACGCCGACGGGCGCTGCGTCGGCATGCCGTTCCCCGGCATGACCGACATCCGGGTGGTCAGCCGCAACGGACGCCCGCCCACCCGCGACAACCCCGGCTACATCGAGGTACGCACCGACGGGCGCATCGTCACCTACCTCGGCGAGCAGCAGCGGTACGAGGGTCAGCGCCACGGATCGTGGTGGCGGATGGGCGACCTGGGCTACCGCACCCGGCTGGGCTGCCTGCACCTGCTCGACCGCGAGGTCGACGAGATCGACGGGTTCGGCAGCACGCTGGCGGTCGAGGACACGCTCTTCACCCGGCTGGACGAGCTCGTCGAGGTGATCATCCTGCCGGCGCCGGACGGGCCGCCCGTGCCGGTGATCTGCACCAGCGAGGACCTGCCGATCGACATCGACCGCTGGGCCGGCGCGGTCGCCACGCTGCCGCCGATGGCCCGCCCGGTGCAGCGGCGCCTGGCGGATCTCCCGCAGACCGCCACCACCAAGATCAAACGGTTGGAGCTGGCCCGGCAGCTGCTCGACCGGGACAGCGCGGCCGGATGAGCACCCGGACGCCCGTGCGCGTGGTCGTGGCCGGGGGCGGCATCGGCGGGCTCGCCACGGCACTGGCGGTCGCGGCGCACGGCCATCACGTGACGGTCCTGGAACGCCAGCCCGAGTTCACCGAGCTGGGCGCGGGCATCCAGCTCGCCCCCAACGGCCTGCACGCGCTGGACGCGCTCGGTGTGGGACCGCAGGTGCGGGCCACCGCGGTCGCCATGGCGGAACTGCGGTTCATGGACGGCGTGACCGG
>NZ_JAGPXV010000003.1:0-41966 GCF_018070405.1 Micromonospora sp. D75 | reverse complement strand
GAACTGCTGTTCCCCCTCGACTCCACGAAGAGGTTCACCGACCAGGAGAAGGTCGGGCACAACCGCTGGCATCCCGACATCCCGCCCGTGGCGACGGTACGGCCCGGACAGTCGTTCCGCGTCCACTGCCGCGAGTGGTTCGACGGCGCGATCCACAACGACGACTCCGCCGAGGACATCCGGGACGCTCCGCTGACCCGGGTCCACGCGCTCAGCGGCCCGTTCGCCGTCGAGGGCGCCGAGCCGGGCGACCTGCTCATGGTCGACATCCTCGACATGGGCCCGATCCCGCAGGAGTCCGGTCCGCTGGCCGGTCAGGGCTGGGGTTACACGGGCATCTTCCCCACCGGCAACGGCGGCGGCTTCCTCACCGAACAGTTCCCCGACGCGTACAAGGCGGTCTGGGACTTCACCGGCCGCAAGGCCACCTCCCGGCACATCCCCGGGGTCTCGTTCACCGGGATCGCCCACCCGGGACTGATGGGCACCGCCCCGTCCGCGTCGCTGCTCGCGACCTGGAACCAGCGGGAGGGGGCGCTGATCGCCACCGCACCCGACCGGGTGCCGCCCCTGGCCCTGCCCCCCGAGCCGCAGGACGCGATCCTCGGCAGCCTCACCGGCGCCGACTTCGACCGGGTGGCCGCGGAGGCGGCGCGAACCGCGCCGCCTCGGGAGAACGGCGGGAACCAGGACATCAAGAACTTCACCGTCGGCAGCCGGGTCTTCTACCCCGTGTACGTGCCGGGAGCCAACCTGTCCCTCGGCGACCTGCACTTCTCCCAGGGCGACGGAGAGATCACCTTCTGCGGCGCCATCGAGATGGGCGGCTTCGTCGACCTGCACGTCGACCTGATCAAGAACGGCATGCAGACGTACGGCGTCGCCGAGAACACGATCTTCATGCCGGGTGACACGCCGCCGCAGTACTCCCAGTGGCTGGCCTTCTCCGGGCTCTCGGTCACCCTCGACGGCGAACAGCGGTACCTCGACTCGCAGCTCGCCTACCAGCGCGCGTGCCTGCACGCCATCGACTACCTGACCCGCTTCGGCTACCAGCCGGAACAGGCGTACCTGCTGCTCGGCGCCGCACCGATCGAGGGCCGGCTCTCCGGCGTGGTGGACATCCCCAACTCCTGCGCGACCGTCTACCTGCCCACCGAGATCTTCGACTTCGACATCCGACCCTCGGCCGCCGGTCCGACCCGGATCGACCCGGGCAAGGGCGCCCCGAAAGCCACCATGCCGTGAGCAGGTGACCCTCGTGCAGAAGGCATCCCTGACCGCACTGGCCCGCGAACAGCTGAAGCTCGCGCACGCCGCGCCCAACGGCCGCAGCAGCTCCACCGTCTACGGCGGCCACGAGCACAGGCTCCGCCAGACGGTGATCGCGCTGACCGCCGGCCAGGCGCTCGGCGAGCACGAGAACCCCGGCGAGGCCACCGTCCACGTGCTGCACGGCCGGGTCCGGCTCGGCGCCGGCGAGACGTCCTGGGACGGCGCACCCGGCGATCTGCTGATCGTGCCGGACCGCCGGCACACGCTGGAGGCGCTCGAGGACTCGGCGGTGCTGCTCACCGTCGCCAAGCGCTGACCGGCGAACCCGCCGTCCCCGCTGACCAGTACAGGCGGTCAGCGCTCCCGGATAATCGCTGTTACGTTGTCGTCGATGGACACCGATGATCACCCCACGGGGAACGGCGGCGCGGATCTCCCCGGCGTCGAAGCTCTACGCGCCGCCGAACGGCGTCTTCAACGTGCTCAACTGTCCTCCGACGTCGCGGCGCTGGATCGGTTGATCGATGACCGGCTCGTGTTCACCGGGCCGGACGGCCGCCTCTACTCCAAGCAGGACGACCTGCACGTGCACCGATCCGGGCAGCAGACGATGACCCGGGTGGACGAGGAGCACCTGGCGGTCCTCGTGGCCGGCGGCACCGGTGTGACGTGGTTCCTCGGCACCGTGGAGGGCACCCTCGCCGGCGAGCCGTTTCTCGCCCGGGTCCGCTACACGCGCACATGGATCCTCGACAAAAACGAGGGGTGGCGCCTGCTCGCGGCACACGTCGGTCCGGCCGACTGAGGCTGCCGTCAGGTCGCGGCGAGCGCCTTGGTGATGTTCCACTCGGCCAGGTCGAGCATCCACTTCCGGTCCGGGAAGTCGGTGTCCGCGATCCGCAGTGGCCCTTCGATCAAGGACAACGTCTGCGCGTACCGGTAGAGCTCCAGCCGGTGGGGATCGAGATCGACCGGACGCAGCGCCGAATACGCTTCGCCGAAGCGCATCTGCAGCCAGGCATGATCCCATTCGACATCGAAGTACGTCAGCCCCTCGAAATCGATCATGACGGCCTCGCCGGCCGGCGTGACGAGCACGTGATCCGGGCCGAGTTCACCGTGCACCAGCCCGTACTCCACGCGCGGGGTGACCGCGCTCCTGAGGTGGCGTACGTGGGCGGCGATCCGGTGATGGGCGTCGGCCAGCCGGGCGTCGCGGGCCGCTGCCGCGTCGAGGTGGCCGAGCGCCCGGTCGACGACAACGTCCTCCGCGCGCCGCGTCTGGGACGCCTCACCTCGCGCGACGGCCGCGACCTTGCCGTAGTGCGGTCCGAAGGCGGTGTGCATCCGGCGCAGGGCGTCACCGAGCGCGGCCAGCGGGGCGGCGGCGGTGGCCGGATCGTGTTCCAGCACCGCCTCCAGCCGCAGCGCGCCGGCGTCTTCGACAAGCGCGATGTCGGCCTCGAGGTAGCGGCCGTCCCGGTCGATCATCATAAGATGCGGGACACGCACTCCTGCCGCGGTGAGCGCCGCGTGACCGGCGGCGAAGAGATCCGCGCCCGACGCATCGGTGAACGGGTCGTCCGGGACGGTCGGTGACGGGGGCCAGTAGTTCTCGTCCGCGGCCCACACGTACAGCATCACTGTTGTCCGGTCGTCCAGCCGGAGCCGGTAGACGCCCTTCTTGGTGCCGCCCGTCAGCCGGTCCAGGGCAACGAGCCGCCGGTCGGAGCCGAACTGGTCCGACACGAGGTCGTGCAGATCGTCCGGCTGCAGGAAGGTCCGCGTCATGGCCGCCTCTCGTCAGATCGAGGCAGCCAGGCTGCCAGGCCGGGGCAGCGGCACACAACCGAGTTGACGCAGCGGACTTCGCGGACCGGCCCGCCCCGGCGCTGACCGTGTTCGCGCTGCTGATGCAGGTCGGCTTCATCGGTGGTGCCACCGAGCAGCCGGCGCTTCCGCAGATGTTGGAGCCGTCCGGCGGCAGCCCGGGCGGTGGCTGCGGGGATCCGCCCCGGCCGGCAGCCGGTGGACAGGACATGCCCAGGGTGTAGGCCGTCATGGACAACGAGCCGTAGGCGTAGCCGTCGACGAGGACCTCGGTGTCGGGGATGTCTCGCCCGGATCGGAGATCGAGTCTGCAGCCTGCCCATTCGGGCGGCTGCCGAGTGACTCCTTGCGATGGAATCATGATCAGGTGACGCCCTTCCACATCGATGTGCCCGAAGCCGTCCTGGACGACCTGCGGGCTCGGCTCTCGCGGACAAGGCTCGCGCCGGCCGCCCCAGGAGAGCCGTGGGCCGCCGGCACCGACCCTGCGTACCTGGCAGATCTGGTGCGGTACTGGCTCGACGGATTCGACTGGCGTGCGGTCGAGCGTGCCCTCAATCGGCACCCTCAGTTCGTCACCACGGTCCGGGGCACGCCGGTCCACTTCGTTCATGTCCGCTCGGCATCGCCCGACGCCACGGCGCTGATCCTGACCCATGGCTGGCCCAGCACGTACACGGAGATGCTGCCCCTGGTGTCCCGGCTCACAGACTTCGACCTCGTCATACCGAGCCTGCCGGGCTTCGTCTTCTCCGGACCACTCGCCGAGGGCCCGACGACCGAGCCGGCTGTCGCGGACGTGTGGGCTGAGCTGATGACCCGTCTGGGCTACGACCGCTTCGGCGCCTACGGTGGCGACATCGGGTCCGGCGTGTCGACGTGGCTCGGCGCCCGTCACGCAGATCGGGTCATCGGGGTCTTCTCGCAGCACATCAAGTTCCCGCCGGCGGACCGCAGGGGCGACCTCAGCCCAGCCGAGGAGGCGTTCGTCGCCATGCTCGACGCGAAGGCCCAGGATGACTGGGGCTACGGCATCCTCCAGGAAACACGGCCCGACACCCTTGCGGCCGCACTGAGCGACTCGCCGTCCGGACTGGCCGCATGGATCATCGAGAAGTACCAGCGCTGGAGCGACTGCGGCGGCCACATCTCGCGCCGGTTCGGCTTCGACGAACTGCTGACCACCGTGATGCTGTACTGGGTCACCAACTGCATCGGCACGTCCTTCCGACCCTACCGTGACGACCACCTGGCCCCACCGCTGCCGATCATCGACGTGCCCGCCGGTATCACGGTCAGCGTGGAGGATGCCGGCCTGCCCCGGTCGTTCGCCGAACGCACCTACGCCAACCTCGCCCACTGGCGCGAGCCCAGCGTCGGCGGCCACTTCTTCGCCCAGGAAGAGCCCGACCTGCTCGCTGCCGACCTGCGCGCCTTCTTCAGCGCGCTGCGGTGATCCAGTAGCTCAACCGGCGGCGCCGACCCGGACCGGAACCTGGTGGTGCCAGCTGGCGCGCCGCAGGAGCCGGGTGGCTGCGATCGTCGCCGCCCACGTCGACCAGCTACGCGCCCGCCGCTCGGAGATGGCGCGCGGGCATGCTGCGGCAGCCGGCGCGGAAACGACCAAAGAGGCCGCCGCCTCCGTCCGCCCGAAGGCAGGTGGAGGCGGCGGCCTCATCGCGTACGGGGTTATCAGGAGCGTCACGCTGAAGCTCCTGCGTAGACACATGATCGACCAGACGTAATTTCCGCACTGAGGAGCTTCCTGCTGCCTCGTCCTGTCCAGTTGTCGCGCACGGGCGAAGGACCTGAATCTTGACTAAGGGAATCCGGCCTCGTACAGTGTCCAGACATCCAAAAATTTAAGACTATGTCTCTCAACGGGGGTTGGGTGTTCCATGGCTCGAAAAGAAGGCCGTAGTAGGTCAGTTGGCACCGTAATCGCATTAACCGCTTTGATGCCTGCGGTCGCTTTGATGCCGACGACGCCGTCGTTCGCTGCCGAGATTCCATGCAGCTCAACCTTGTCACCAAGCGAGATCAAGTCGGTCGGCACTTCTTGCCAATTGGCTTCGGACACCGTCGTCCGAGTCGCCGAGGGTCTCGAGGTTGCAGTTCCGGAGCCAGGCATGGTCGCCATCGTGCAGGTTCTGCGGACGCCCGGCTCGACGGGCCCGAGCGCTGCTTCTGTCTATCGGGCGACCGACGGTCAGCTGGCGTTGCAGATCGACGAGACGCCCGCGCTTGGATCCACTGCCACAGCGGGCGCTCTCAAGCGCATCCTCGCCAAACGCGCAGAACCAGCCACCAAGCACCCAGAATCAGCCGGGGCAGCGAAGACTCAGTCATCTGGGCTCGCAGCTGTGCCTGCGTACTGCGGAAGCTCCTACGAATACAACTTCAGCGGCGGCGTATGGCAGCAATCTGTGTTTCCGTGGACCTACAACAGCCGGTCGCAGCCGGCCTCGGACGCGCTTCAAGCCATCAAGTACGGCTTCCAATTCATAACTGACACTTCTTCCGCATGCGGCACGTACTACACGTTCGCCTTCGCCGACTATCGAGGGTCAACCACCCGCTACACGTGGGGAACGAGGGACAACGGAAATGTAGTCGGATGGGCCGGATTTGATCCGGACATCTTGGGAGCCACCTACTCGTGGGTCGACGGCTCCGGCCTCAGGGTGGAGGTCGACATAGCATTCAACAACCGGGTCACGAACTGGTTCACCGGCCTTTCCGGGACTGTCCCTGCGGGGCGTTTCGACCTCATCTCCGTTGCCACGCATGAGGCTGGGCACGGCTTTGGCTTGGCGCACTACACGGGCAGCTCTTATCCGGTGATGTTCCCGACGCTCGGCACGGGAGTGAATAAGCGAGTCAAGCGAAGCGGTGATCTTACCGGGATGGGCACCTTGTACTGACAGGCAAGCCGTAGAACTCCGGCGTCGCTCGACTTCGGCGTTGGGTGTGGCGAGCCATGAGGACGGCCACCGCACGTTCATCGATGGTCTGAGGACCGCCGATGAACGTGCGGTGGCCGTGTGCCACAGTCGGCTACAGATCCCTGCCGGCCGCCGTTGTGGACCACCCGCGAGTTGGTCAGGCTCGGGTGCGCTGCCGCTGCCGGGTCGACACGATCGCGACGACAGCCATCAGGACCGCGACGACCAGGGACGGCAGGGCGTCCGGCCGGCGCAGCAACTCCCCCGTCAACCCGCTGTTGTCCAACTGGTGGAGCGTACCCAGCAGGAGGGTGGGGACGACGGCGATCAGCAGCCGCTGGTCGGCCGTGGCCACCCACAGGAATGCGGCAATCCCGGCGACGACCATGACGGCGACGACGATCCGCGGACCGGCGTCGGCCATGCGGAGGCCGCCCGCGGGGATGAGATGCAGGGCGAGGATGCCGGCGGTGACCAGGACGGCGTTGGCCCGGGGCGCCGGCGGCACGTCCGCCGGGCGCCGCAGCCCCAGCACGATCAGCGGCGCGGCGACGACCGGCGCCCACCACTGCGGCAGGCCGTTGAGGAACAGGTACTGCGAGATCACGGTCGGCACCACCGCCGCGGTCACCGCCAGAACGGCGGCGGTACGGGCGCGGCCCGCGACGAGCGCCACCAGCGCGGCGATCAGCACGATCTCGTGGATGCCCTGATTCCGCAGGACGGTCAGAGGGTCCGAGAGTCCGCCGAACTGGAACGCCTCGACGATGTCGTCCAGGCCGATGAGGACACCCAGCGCCAGCACCGCGAGGGCGCCGAGGTGGATGCCCTGCCAGAACAGCACGGCGGTGGGCCGGGGCGCGGTGCCGCCGCCGTACACCCGCAGGCCGCCCCGGACGAGCGAGGCCGCCTCCCGGGCGCTGGGCCAGCGGCGGGTGGTGGGTTCGTCGCCGATCAGCGTGTCGATCAGCTCGTCGGCGCGTTCGCGGCGGTAGTCGGCGGGGTAGGCCCGCAGCAGCATCCGGTAGCGCTTCTCCAGGACATCGGAACTCATGCTGGTCTGATCCTCGCGGTAGAAGGGTGACGGGCACTTGCCTGCGATTGGACCCGGCGCGGCAGGCGATCCATGACCACCCGGGCGGCCTGGGCGAGCCGGTCGGCCTCTTCGGTGAGTACGAGACAGCCCTCGTCGGTGAGCCGGTAGTAGCGACGGGCACGCCCGTTGACGATCTCCTCACCGTCGGCGGTGACGAGGCCCTCGCCGAGCAGCCGGTCGATCACGGAGTACAGCGACCCGGCGGCGAGGGTCACCCGCCCGTCGGACAGCTCTTTGACCCGCTTGATCACGGCATAGCCGTGGAGCGGCCCGCCGAGCAGAGCGGCGAGGACGAAGTACGACGGTTCCCGTAGCGCGGGACGCGAAGCCGATCCCATGAGCCGAATATACAACCAACTTGAGTATCCGTCCAAGGTGACTGTTCACAGTGACCCTTGCCCAAATTATCTTAATGATTAAGGTAATTGCATGAGCACATCGACGGACTTCTCGGTGGCGATCGCCGGCGCCGGCCTCTCCGGCCTCTGCCTCGCCCAGTACCTGACGCGCGCCGGCATCGACGTGCACGTCTACGAGCGGGACCCGGGCCCCTTCATCCGGCGGCAGGGTTACCGGATCATTCTCGACCGGTACGGGCTGGAGGCGCTTCGCGAGAGCCTGCCCCGCTCGCTCTACCACCTGGCGCTGGCCACCGGCGACGAGCCCGGCGGTCACCTGCGCTTCACCAACAGCCGGCTGCGGGACGCCTTCACCATCACGTTCAAGGACGAGCCGGGCGCGACCCGCCAGGTCGACCGGCTGACCCTGCGGTCGATCCTGCAGTCCGGGTTGAACGGGCGCATCCACTACGGCAAGGACGCCGTCGCGGTGGAGAGCGGCGGCCCGGCAGGGCTTCGACTGCGGTTCTCCGACGGCGAGGCCGCCGCGGCAACCGTCGTGGTGGGCGCGGACGGCGTCGGCTCGGCCCTGCGACCACAGCTCATGCCGGACGCGGACCCGGCGAACACCTCGATGGCGGGCATCTACGGCCGCTCTCCCCTGCTGCGCAACGGCGAGAGCGTCATCCCCGACGCACTGCGTACCAGCGGGGTCCTGGCCATCGCCGACCGGCCCGGCAGCGCCTTCTTCTTCACCTCCATGCGGTTCGGCGAGAGCCCGCAGGCGGCGTTCGCACGCCTGGCCCCGGGCAACTACGCGCCCAGCGGCGACGACTACGTCATGTGGGGCCTGCTGCTCCGGCAGGAGGAACTGCCGGCCGACGTCCGCGGGAACCTGCTGGCGCTGTGGAAACTGGCCGACCGATTGAGTACGGACTTCCATCCGCTCATCCGGCGCCTGGTCGACACCGCCGAGCTGGACGCCACGGTGCTCAACCTCTTCGCCACCGGCCGACGGCCGCACCGGTGGGCGGTGCCACGGGCCACGATTATGGGTGACGCCGTACACGTCATGCCACCGTTCGGCGCCCACGGCGGCAACACCGCGCTCCGCGACGCCGCCCTGCTCGGCCGCCGGCTGGTCGAGGCGCGGGCGGGCGCCACCTCGGCGGAGGAGGCGATCGCCGCCTACCAGGACGAGATGACGGACTACGCCTTCCGCGCCGTCGACACCGCCTCCGGACTGATGCGCCGCCTCACCGGGGGCGCGGCCGCGCCACACTGGGTGCTGACCCGCGTGCTACCTCGGCTGCACCGGGTCACCGTGCCGGAGGCATGATTGCCCGCATGTCCCACGATCCGGCCCGCGCCTCCGCGATCACCGACCTCATGCGCGCCGGGCGGGAGACGTCGCGGCTGTCCATGGTGTTCCGGTACGCCATCGCGGAGCGGCTGGGCCTCGCCGTGAGCGACCTGGAGTGCCTGGACTACCTGGCGGACATCGGCTCCGCCACCGCGGGGCAGATCGCCGAGCGGACCAGCCTCACCACCGGTGCGGTCACCAGCATGCTCCGCCGGCTCCAGCAGGCCGGTTACGTGACAGCCGAGCGCGACCCGGCAGACCGGCGGCGGGTCGTCGTCACCATACGGCCGGAGCGGATCGCCGACCTGGAGCGGCCGTACGAGCGTTTCGCCGAGCGGGCGGAACGGCTCGTCGAGGGCTACAGCGCCGAGGAGGTCCGGCTGCTGGTCCGGCACCACGACCGCCTGCAGGCGATGTACCTCGCCGAGTTGGACCACCTCCGCGACGGCGACACCGAGTAGCCCGGCCGTCGCCCGTGACGACGGCGCGCCGATGGGCGCCCTTGGGAAGTCGTCCAACCTGCCGGGGAGCGGCAGTCATCACCTGTGAGGTGGGACGCTCTCCATTTGATTGCCGACGTAGACCTCCACCAACTCCCCCACCGTCCGGGGGAAGATCTCGTCCTCCAACGCGAGGAAGGGATCAAATCCCATCGACTGTTCGAGCCGCGTAACGAGGACGGCGAAGGCGAGACTGTCCAAGCCGCTGTCGGCCAGGCCGCTCTGCAGGCTGACCTCGCCGTCCTCGCCCCCTTCCTCTTTGATCAGCTTGACCACTTCACGAAGAACGATCTCCGCTACACGTTCCCGCTCGAGCACTGCGCCACCTTCCCTACGTGTTTGTCCGTCCACATTTCCGGTCCGGGCCTCATGCGGTGGAGCCGCCGTCCACGGTGATCAGCGTTCCGGTCACACCGGCGGCATCCGGGGAAAGAAGGTAGGTCACTGCGGCGGCCACTTCGTCGAGACGTGCGAACCGGCCGATCGGACTGCGCCCCTTGATGCGCGCCTGGCTCTCCGCCCCCAGGGCGCCGGTCATCTCGGTGTCAAGGAAGCCCGGCGCCACCGCATTGACCGTCACGCCGCGCCGCCCTACGTCGCGGGCCAGCGAACGGGTGAACCCCTCCAAACCCGCTTTCGCCGCCCCGTAGACGGACAGACCGCGGAATCCCGTCGAGGCAACGATCGAGGAGACGTTGACCACGCGTCCCCGGCCCGCTGAGATCATCGAGCGGACAAGATGCTTCGTCAGAACCATCGGCGACACAAGATCGAGTTGCACTGTTTCCCAGATGGTTCTGTCCTTCACCAGCGGCAGGAGACCGTCGGTGCCGCGAGCGGCGTTGTTCACCAGCGCGTAGGGGGCGCCGTGCGCCTCCACGATTGCGCGTGCCAGGCCGGGCAAGGACTCCAGATCACTCAGGTCGGCACGGACGTGGACATAGCCCGGACCCACCTCCTCCGGCTCGACCTCGCGGCGGGCCAGGCCCACCACCCGGTATCCGTCGCTGCCGAGCCGCCGGGCCACCGCCCGCCCCAGGCCACTGCTGGTTCCGGTCACTACCGCGTACGGACAGTCGCCGCGGGATTCCGCCTCGTTCACGCTCTGCTGACCTTTCCGGTGGGCGACAAGAAGAACTCGGTTACCGCGGTGATCGAGGCAGGAGTATGCGACCGGGGCAGATGGTCGGCGACGAATGACCGCAGCGCCGACTGCAGTTCGTCGGGGTCGAGCCCACTGCCGAGAGGCGAAGGCACAACCCGGGCGGTCAGGATCCAGCCCGTGATCGGGCTGCGCCTGGGCGTCACCACGGCATCATGTACTGCGGGATGCCGCCGGATCAGCTCCTCGACCCGCTCCGGCGAGACCTTGTCCCCTCCGACGTTCACCGTCTGCGACTTCCGGCCGACGAAGTAGACCCGGTCACCGCGAGGCTCGACGAGGTCGCCCGTGCAGACGAATCCGTCCGGCTGCGCCGTGCTGCTTCCCGGCGCCCGGACGAACAGGATGCCGTCGCGGATCTCCAGTGCCACACGGCCGGGAGCCGGCTCGAGAAAATGCCGGGGGAAACCTTCCCTGCCGTCGCTCACCGAGAAGGCGGCACCGGCCTCGGTGGACGCGTAGACATGCGTGACGCGCGCATCGAACCGCCGCCGCAACGCATTGATCAGCGACTGTGTCGCGATCTCACCACCCAGCGTGATCTGTTGCAGCCGGAGGTCGTCACAGGCCCTGCTGCGCAGAATCATCCGCCACATCGTCGGAGTCGCGGACAGTGCGTCGATGCCGGCTCCGGCGAACAGTTGGAGGCGCTCGTCGAGCCCGGCGGCGTGGTGGGCGTCCACCAGGGTGTCGCCGTGGATCGCCTGGAGGACGACCTGGATGCCCGCCATCCGGGTAGGAGAGAACAGGAGACCCCACCGCCGCTGCTCGCGGTCGCCGGGATTCCGCGCCGGGCGTACCGGGCGAATCCGCCGCGTCAGCGAGTCGAGACTGTGGTCGGTCGGGGTGGGCGTCCCCGTCGTGCCTGAGGAGAAGACACGCCAGAGCGTACGCACGTCGGTGCTCGCGTCCCCGGCCGACAGTTCGCCGTGGGATGCGTAGGCGGCAGCTGGGGCATCATCCCCGGCCTCGCGCAGGACCACCGCCTCCGCCGAGCCTACGGTCGGACTCAGGTCACCCACGAACTCGACCCGGGCGGCCCAGCCCTCGAGTGCGACGATGGCTGAGGCGACCAGGCGGGAACTCTGCCCCACCAGGGCCACGGTCGCACCCCGGGGTACGCGACGTCGCAGGCCGAGAACGTCAGCGTGCAGGTCGTGCGAGGTGAGCGGCGGAGACCGGCCGTCGATGACGACCGGACGACCGACGGCAGCGGCCCCCGCTCCGCCGCGCGTCCCGTCATGGTCTGCGACTTCCACCTCAGGACCGTTCATCCTGCTCCCTCACTGCACCGCGGGCCCGGCGCCCGACCGGGGCGGATCGACCGGAGCGTGAACTCGTAGAAGATCCTGCCGTCTTCGGTGACGCACGGATGAGCCGCGAACATGCCCTCGCGACTCGCGCGACGTAGCACCCGGTTACTGCCGGACCCGCAGCAGAACGCCTTGTACTCGGGCGTGAAGAAGAGGTCGGACAACAGGGCCATGGCCGGGTCGAGAATCTTGACCTCCCCGTCGGCGTCCACGAGCCGTACCCAGGAATGCAGGCCCAGGCGTGCGCCTCCGAAGATGTAACCCGACTCCTGCTCGGCCGCCACACCACGGTCCAGCAGTTCAGACATCAGTACCTGGCACAGCGAGTCGCAGTCGCCGACGCCCCGGTGCCTGGTGCCGGCGACATCGGAGGACAGGGTCATGGGTGTGAAGTGGAAGCGGTACCGCCGCAGCAGGTCGTCCCAGACCTCCCGCACCCTCGGGTCTCGCACCGTGGCGGTGTTCCCGGTCAGTTCGACCCTGCCGCGCCACTCCGCCCTGCCGGCCTGGATCTCTTCATGCTGCCACTGCACGTCCGGTAGGACAGGCGCGCTCCACTCGGACGACGGGCAGTGCTCCGCGCGGGGACACTGGGCCCAGCCGACGATCTCGTAGGCCCGCGCGGAGACCCAGTCCGCGCCGTACGACTTCAGCATCCTCGCGAAGAAGATCATGATCCGCTCCGGACTGCTGCGTCCGGTGCCGCTGAGCAGGCCCACGTTCCACACGTCGCAGTAGTCGTGTCGGCCGTCCTCCTCCACGAGGCCGGCGGCAACCAGTTGCGCCAGTTCCTCAGGCGTACACCGCAAGGTGTCCAGCGCCTCGGCCCTGCTGATCCACACCCGGTGCTCGGGTGGAGTCGGCACGACGTCCCGCAGCCCTCCGAGGAGACTCATCCGAGGGCTCCGAGAGACTGGACGACGGAATCGGCGTGGCGGCCGATGTGTTCGCACATCAGTGACCGGAGCTTTCATATCGTGAGAGCCCGTGCCGGAAGACGGTCGTCCCGATCCACAGGCAGTAGAGGGCGACGACCGGCGTCAGCAGCCCCAGCCAACGAGCCGGCCCGTGCGCGAGGACAGCCGCGGCGGGGAAGAAGCTCATGAACGCATAGGGCAGGACGACGGTAAGGGTGATCCGGACCCCAAGGCCGTAGATGGTGACCGGAAAACGAGCCAGTTCCCCGAAGCTGTGCATGGAGAACGCGAACATGGAGTACGGGGAACGCAACCAGAAGGCGGCGCAGTTCGTGAGGAGGTTGAGCCCGATCTTCACACCGGCCGCCGCAACCACGAGCAGCAGCCCGAGCGCGACGCGACCGACGTTCCAACTGACGTCGACGTGCCGCACCGCGGCGATCAGCAGACCGGTGCCGAGGACGAGATTGCCCAGTCCGTTCATTCCCACCGCGGAGCTGAGCACCTGGAGGACCGGTGGATAGGGCCGCAACAGCATCGCGTCCAGCTGTCCGAAGTTGACAGTCACCGCGAGAGTCCAGGCTCCCTGCGCGACCAGCACGCTCAGCCCTTCCGCGACGACCACCAGCGCGTAGATGAGCACGACTTCCCAGAACTGCCAGCCGTTGATCTCCGGGATGCTCCGGAAGATCGCCCACAGGAAGACCACGCCGACGGCCTGCACGAGAACTGCCGACAGGCTCATGATCCAGAAGTCGGCCTCGTACTGGAGAGTGGCGCGCACCTGGGCACCGAGCAGACGGCGGTAGAGCCACAGCGCTCGTCGTACTTCAGCCACCATGGACCGTCAGCTTCCGAGCGGCGGCCGACCACATCAACCGCGCCAACCACCACAGCGCGACCGCCCAGGCCGCCTGCACCAGCACGGCGGTCGTCGCGTCGCTGCCGTCCAGTGAGCCGGTGTAGAGCAGCGCCGGGGTCGACGCCATTCCGACGAACGGCAGGTACGTGGCGATGACCCGCATCCACTCGGGCAGGAAGGCCAGCGGTACGAGTGCCCCGGAGAACAGCGTGATCAGGGCGATCCGGGCGGCCTGCACACCCACGTAGTTCTGTGTCCAGAAGACGAGCAGACCGCTCAGGTACACGATTCCGAACCGCAGGGGCAGCACCAGCAAGGCGGACAGGATGAACAGCGGCACGGTGTCCCGGTCCGGCGGCGACATGCCGCCGAAGATCGCGGCGGCTGCCAGGACGACCACGATCGCCGTGCCGGCTTCGTAGACGGCGAACCCGACGCTCTCGGCCAGGCGCGACCACTGGTAGTCGACCGGCCGAACCAGGTCCATGGCCACGTCGCCCTGCTGGATGCGATTGGCCATTCGATAGTCGGTATAGCTGGACACCAGCGAACCGACGACGAACGCCACCAACAGGTACGCCTTCATCTGCGGCCAGTCGAATCCTTGCCGAGGGCCGGCGGCGAGTGCCGAGCGCCACAGGTACAGCATGGACAGGACGCCGAACGCCGAGGCCAGCATGCCGAAGAGGAAGCTCGTCTGATAGGCGAGAAGGCTCTTCAGCGCCATCCGGGCCATGCTCCGATAGGCACGTATCCGGCGTGATCGGGTATCAGCCGGCAACGGCACCGCACCGGCGGTCACGAATGTCATGACACGGTCTCCCGATCGACCCCGCCGCCGGGCTCGGGCCGCAACTGCCCCGCGTACACCTTCCGGACGACCGTCTCGATGGCCGGCTCGTCGATGTGCATGTCGACGATCTCCGCCTCGGCGAGCACTGCCGCCAGCACCTCTCGCGCGCCGAGCGTCATCCGGTCGAAGGTGACCGTGAGCTCGCGGTCGTCCGACCCCGCGCGGACCTGAGCGCCCGGCAGTCGCGCGGCGATCCGATCGACGCCCGCCAAGCCGGCGGCCAGCTCGAAGGACATCGACCGCTCGCGGACATGGGTGTCCTTCACCGACTGCAGGTCACCGTCGTACACCACACGTCCCGCGTCGATGATCACGATGCGCCGGCAGATGTCCTCGATGTCGGCGAGGTCGTGGGTGGTGAGCATGACCGTCGTCCCGTCCGCCACCAGCCGACGCACGAAGGAACGCACCCGGTCCTTCACCGCGATGTCCAAGCCGATCGTCGGCTCGTCCAGGTAGACGATCCGCGGTTCGTGGAGCAGCGCCGCGGCGAGGTCGGCCCGCATGCGTTGCCCCAGCGACAACTTACGGGCGACCACCGGGAGAAGGTCGGCCAAGCCGAGGACGTCGTCGAGGCGGGCCAGTGTCTCCCGGTACCGCGCGGCGCCCAGACCGTGCATGTCCCGCAGCAGTTCGAGCGAGTCACGTACGGGCAGGTCCCACCACAGCTGCGTTCGCTGCCCGAAGACGACGCCGACGCGTCGCGCGTTCTCCACCCTCGCCCGGTACGGCACCAAGCCGTCGACGAGGACCTGTCCAGCGGTCGGGACCAGGATCCCGGAAAGCATCTTCACCGTGGTGGACTTGCCGGCGCCGTTCGGACCGACGTAGGCCACTGCCTCGCCCTGTGCCACAGACAGATCGATGCCGTCCACAGCGACGTGCTCGGAGAATCTACGCTGGAGCAGGTGCCGGAGGGAACCGCGTAGCCCCGGCGCCTTCTCCGGCTTGCGGAAGACCTTACGCAGTCCTGCGACTTGGATCAATGTCACCGGACGAGCATGCACCA
The DNA here is from genome assembly GCF_018070405.1 of Micromonospora sp. D75. NCBI lineage: Bacteria > Bacillati > Actinomycetota > Actinomycetes > Micromonosporales > Micromonosporaceae > Micromonospora > Micromonospora sp. D75. Next base: position 26,503 of record NZ_JAGPXV010000003.1, on the reverse strand, counting down.
TTTCCATCGCCGCGCCAACCACCTTGCCCTGCACGGATGCCAGCGATAGCCTTCGACGCAAGCCTCTCTCTGAATCGAATTGTTTTCGGTGTCCTGTTCAACGGAGAAGATGTCACTGCGGGACGGAGAAAAATTGGAAATTCGTTTTCGTGCGCCGTCCGGGCGAACCGCCGATCTGACCTGGGGACAGCAGAGGATGGCGCAACTGATGGCGGATCTCCAGCCGAACAACGCCTCACTCAACCTCAAGTTCGCTCACCGGATCAAGCCGGGTCTGAAAGCCGACGAGGTCGCGTCCGCCATCAGAGGAATGGTCGAGGCCTGCGAGTCCGCGCGAACCCTGTTCGAGCCGGACGCGCCCTCCGCACAGCAAAGGGTCACAACCGAGGGAGTCCTGCACGTCGCGGTGATCACCGCCGTGACAGCCACCTTCACATCGGCTCTCGAATCGGCAGCCGAGCTGGCGGGCACCCCGTTCGGGGCCGACGACCTCCCCGTTCGCGTGGGCATCCTGACCGATCGGAGTGGCCCGGCCTTCGTCCTGCTGGCCATCAACCATCTCGCGTCGGACTACCTCGGCGCTCACTGGATGACCTGGCACCTCCGCCACGTCCTCCAGGCTGACTTCTCCGACGGCGAGCCGTCGGCGATCCACCCCGTCGATGTCAGCCACTGGGAGAGCAGTGAGGCCGGCCGGCGGGAAGGGGCCCGTGCGCTGCTCCGGCACGAACGGAGCCTTGCACGCATGCCTCAGAGCATGCTGCCCCGGCTCCCGGTCGAGCCGTTGCATCCCCGCTATCGGTACGTGGTGATGCAGACGTCAGCCGGCGCGTGGTGCCTGAGTCACCTGGCCAAGCGGCACGGGGTCAGCGAGACGGCGGTCGGCCACGCGGCCCTCTCCCTCGTGCTGGCCCACGTCAGCGGGCTGAGCCGGGCCCACCTCCAGGTGTGCGTCAGCAACCGGGCCGGTCGGGACACGGCTGCCGTGGTGGGTTGCCTCACCCAGGACGTTCCCACCTGCGTGGCGATCGACGACGCCGACTTCGACGCACTGCTGCGGCGATCCGCCGGCGCCATCCACCACGCGACACTGACCGGGCGCTTCCCGCACCGAGGCCTGATGGAGGTGCGCGAGCGCGTCGAGAAGCGGCGCGGCTTCCCGCTGGATCTCTCCTACTGGCTCAACAGCCGACTGTTCGTGCCGCTCCCCGCGGAGGCACCGAACGCCGCGCGGATACGGGAGGAAGCGGCCAGGACCTCCGTCCGGTGGCTGGGCGGCGACCAGTGCAGCACGAGCACCCTCTTCTGCTACCTGGACCGCCGCGACGACATACTCGAAGTGCTGATGCTCGTCGACACCGCCTATGTCGCTCCCGCCGAGGCGGAGCAGTGGTTGCGTGCGTTCGAGTCGATTCTCGTCACCGCGGTCCTGCGACCGGAGCTCAGCGCGGACGCTCTCGTCGCGGAGACCGGCGTCGTGTCGTTCCGCGCGACGGACGACTGGGTCAAGATCGACCACAGCTGGATCCACCTACCCACCACGGCGGCACGCCTGCATGCGGCGCTTCCGGGCATGACCCTACGACTTGCGGTTGAGACTCCCGGTGGTGAGGCTTCCCTGGTGGCGATGGTGGCCAGTCCTCAGAGCGGCCGCGAGACCAGCGCTCCTTCCGACGCCGTTGTCGTCGAGGCGCTTCGTGGCTGCCGGGTCGGCATGCGCCCGCACCGGTTCGTCTCGAGGGCAGGGGATGTACAGGACTGATCAGCGACGTGGACCGCCTCGCGGCCCGGGTGCCCGGGCACGCGACGACAGCAGGCCGCAGTCGCTCTCGAACCGGTAGGCGGCGCCCAGGTCGCCATGGCCCTCTCACTCCCGGAAGTTACGGAAAGGCACCGAGAATCCCGGCGCGGCAGTGATGCGGTTCCGCAGCTGCGCACGCGACACCGGGTCGCACGGCATGCCACCCGCGACCGCGTAGGTGACCCCCTGCCCTACACCACAGCGAGACCGACCGCCAAGCAGGGAAAAGAGCGTCGACGCATTGAATCCGAGAAATTTCCGGGTGCCACGGGGCACCTGTGCAAGCGGTCAGAAGCTACAGTTGCACATGCCGCGGGCCGCCAGAGCACTCAGGATCGGCCCATTACCAGCAGCATCACCGGAGCCCGAAATTTCCGACAAGTTGTTCTCTGATTTATCGGACCGGTTCCACTCACGAGAGGCGACGACTGAGCCCACGAAGAGCCGGTCAGCGAGGCATCAGCAGCTGTTCACGGGGAGGACAGGTTGATCGACGCCAACGATCCGCTGCAGGTTGTGGAGAGCTGGACCGAAGGAAGCCAGCAGGAGGCCGTATCGGTACCGATCCGGTCGCTCCTGCCCGGTCAGGGCCCCCGCCGGCACGGGGTCGACGAGACGCACGTACAGCTGTTGGCCCAGTCCGAACTCCAGCACCCGCCGATCCTGGTGCAGCGCAGCACCATGCGCGTCATCGACGGGATGCATCGTCTGCAGGCGGCACTGCTCCGTGGTGCGGACTCGATTCACGCGCTGATGCTCGACGACGACGACCAGATGGCCTTCCTGCGCAGCGTCACGAGCAACATCAAGCACGGCCTGCCGCTGACCCTGGCCGACCGCCGGGCGGCGGCCGAACGTCTGCTGGAGATGTTCGCGCATTGGTCGGACCGGTCACTCGGCCGCGCCACCGGGCTGTCGGCCAAGACGATCAGCACATTGAGGCAGCGCAGCGGCCAGCCGATGCCGGCCGAGCGGACCGGCCGGGACGGACGGGTCCGGCCGACAGACGCCGACGCCGGCCGGAAAGCTGTCGTCGCGCTCCTGGCCGAACGACCTGATGCTTCGCTGCGGGAAATCGCCCGGTTGGCCGGCGTCTCACCGAACACGGTCCGCACCATACGCCGCAAACAGAACGAAGGTGCGGCGGGTTCACCGTCGCCGGCACCGGCACTGTCCGCGGTCAAGGAGGCGCCCGGCGCGCCCGAGCCGAGCCGGGACGTCACCGCGTTGGCGCTGGAGAACCTCGCCAAGGATCCGTCCGTGCGCTACACCGAGGCCGGGCGCACCCTGCTGCGCATGCTGCATCAACAACTCAGCCTCGTCTCCGACCACGACATCATCAACGCTCTTCCACCGCACTGCCTCCCGCTGGTGGCCCGCCTCAGTCGCGGACTGTCGCAGCAGTGGGAGCAACTCTCCGCGCGAGCGGCGATCCGCGTCCAGACCGAGGTGGGTTGAGCGGCCAAACCCGCCGACCGTCCACACGCCGCGATCGTCCGCCCCACCGCACCTCAGCCTTGGCACTTCTTCGGCCACCGCCCGGCGCCGGGCGGTGGCCGGACGCTCGCTCGTCGCGTCGACGTCGAGGCGCAAATATGTCCGGAAGAGCCAGGACTGCGCCCGCCGCAGCTGCACTCATTGACATAGCTAAATAGCCCTGTAATGCTTTTTGCATGATGACAACCACCGCGCAGGAAATGTCCGCGCAAAACGCAGAGGTCTCCCTCAACGAGACCGCCGAGGAATCGTCCATCGACAACATCGAGGGTCTCTTCGAGGAGGTCGACCTCTTCTCGACGGCCCTCATCCAGGGCGGCTGCACCGGCGGCTTCACGTCCCTGTGATCCAACTGTCGCGTGCTAACCGGCCGTCTTTCGGCCGGTTAGCACGCGCTTTCCTGTCATCGGGCAGCCGTATCCGGGAACGCCGACAGGATGTCAATCATTCAGGTTGTCCAGAAAGTCAACCGGTCGGAGCGTACAAGAGATAGGACCCTGCTTTGGAGACGCTAGCTGAGGCTGCCGCAGAAAACGGCACCGACGCCCGTTCCGCAACGTATCGCGCGCACCCTCTTGTGCGCATCGAGCCGGCGGCCAGTGACCTGTGGCTCATCAGCCGAGACGACAGGTTGAACGGACACAAGGTTCCCGCGTCGGCTGCGGGTCTGCTCGTTGCCGCCTTCGCTCCGGGAACCATCTACTCCCTGTCGGAGCCGATCATGGCGGCGATCGGCTCCGTGCGCAGGGCCGAGCTGATCGCCGAGTGGCTGGTCGCCCACGAGTACCTGGTGCGCGATGACGACGCCGAGGCGATCAAGACGCGGCGGTGGCTGGAATCGTGGGCCGAGAATGGATGGCGGGCCGCCTCCCGCTATCACGCGCGTACTTACGGATACCCCTTCGAGTTCTACGAGGCTGACGGCAACTCCGCGGAGGACGTACGCCGGATGGTCGCGTACAACGCGCAGCAGCCCGACGTCGATCGGGCCCGGCCCCGGCTGCACGACCAGGAGAAGTTGTACGCACTGCCGGACCCCGCTCCGGAGTTGTTCCCCGCGACCGCTTCGGCGGCGACGAACCTTGCGGTAGCGGCGCAGCCGCTGGACTACGACCGCCTTGCGTCGCTGCTCTCCCTGCTGACCCGACCGATTCGTCAGGCCAGGATGCCGTTCGCGGAATCGGCCAACCTGCTGCGGAAGACGAGCCCTTCCGGCGGTAGTCGCCATCCGACGGAGTTCTCCGTCGTCACGCATGCCGTCGACGGGATCGACGACGGTGTCTACCAAGTCGCGACCGTCGACGGTGCGCTAGACCGCATGGATCACCTCGACGCCTCGTCACGCGACCTGGCGGACCTGTCGGGTATCGCCGACGACAACCGCCCCTACGCACTCATATTCTTCAACTCCTATTTCGCCCGGAACCGCTACCGCTACCGGGAACCAAGGACCTTCCGGACGGTGCACATGGATGTGGGCCACCTCATGGGTACTGCCGAGTACCTGAGCCGCGCGAACGGTTGGGCGGTCCGGCATGCCCAGCACCTCGACGGCAAAAAGGTCGCGGACGCGCTCGGCACCGACCACCGCGTCGAGGCGACAATCGCAGCGACTCTCGTACACGCAGCCGATCAGCCTGCAGAAAGCCGGGATTGATGTCCACGACATGGTCGCCACTCCTCGTCATCCGACCCGACCGTGACGCCGCCGTTCTCGAAGACTCCCAGTCGGCGCAGTCGGTCCGCTTCGACGCCGCCGAACTCGCCCGGAAACTCGTGTCGGACGCCCCCGAGGTCGGGGCCCGCGAACTGTCTCCGTCGGACGACCTCGATTCGATCTCGACCGATTGGGTCACGAACGGGTGGCGTCCGAGCCTCGACTACTTCAACTGGTCCGAGCAGATCTCGGAGAGCAGGCGGGAGGCCCGGTATCCGGCCCGCGGCAGTCAGGCTCAGCCGACGCGTCCAGCGACGTCGACGCCGCAGTGGAACTGGGCAGAAGAAGGCACTACGGCCGGCACCGGCGGGGTCAGCGTCGGTGAACTGCTGGTACGACGACGCACGGCCCGCCAATTCGAGCCGGAGCCCTTGTCGCGGGAGACCGTCGCCGCCATCTTCCGCTGCTTCTCCGCGCTCATGGCACCCTTCGAGCCGTCCGGCTCGCTGGCAGGCGTGCGTATGGCCGCCGTCGTGTACGCGATCAACGGCGTCGATTCGGGCATCTGGGCTCTCGACCTCGCCGGCGAGCGAGCCGATCAGCTGACCTCCGGCAGCTTCCGCCAGGAGATGGCCGATCTGATGTGCGGCATGCAGGCACCCATGACGGCAAGCGCCACGATCGTGCTGATCGTCGACTTCCCCCGCCGCCAGGAAATGTTCCCCTACGAGAGGGCCTTGCGCGAACTGTACGTCGAGGTAGGTCGAGTCGCGCAGAAATTCATCATCGCGGCGGAGTCGTACGACTGCGGCGCGCTGATCACCCCGGCGACAAATGACAACGTGCTGGCGGAGTTGCTCGGGCTCTCGGATGACGAGGCACCGGTCTACACCATCACCTTCGGTCGGAAGACCAGCAGGAAAGGCTGACCCACAAAAATGGCACTCACCGCTGCGGTCGTCCGCGATGATTGGAAATGCGTCCGATTCACGAGTCCTTTCGACGGGCTCTTCGGCTCTGTCGTCGAGGCGGACGACGACGTGCTCGGCGTCGCGTGGGATCTTGACCCCGCACGGGCGGACGAGAGAGCACTGGGTGAGGCTGTCGAGCGCGCCGCGCTGCACGAGCCAGCCCTCGCACCTGTGCGTGCGTCCGCGAACGAGCTCGACTCGAAGGCCATCCGTCTCGACGACCGGGCGACCTTCAGCCCGGAACAGTGCTCGCAAGAGCCGCTGCTCCGCCCGTTCGCATGGAACGCGCACTCCCAGAACACCTGGGTGACGATGCAGTCTCCGCACGGCGAGGTGTTCGTACCCGCCGACGTCGAGCGGATGCGGGTCCACGACTCGGATCCGACCCGCGTCAAACCGATGACCTCGATCGGCGCCGCCTGCGGGGTCGACTGGGACACGGCCCTCACCCGCGCGCTCACTGAGGTCGTGGAACGGCACGCCGTTGCGGCGGCCGTCTACTCCGGGCGCCGCGCGGCCCGAGTCCGTCCCGGCGACGACCGGTACTCCGTTCACGACATCGCGGAAATTCTCGGCGGTGCGGCTGACGTGGTCGTCGGGCTGCTGCCCGGCAGCCATTTCGGATTGCAGGTCGCGCTGGCCGCCATCGTCGGCACCCGCGACGGACTGCCGGAGGTGGCCTTCGGGTCGGCCGCCCATGCGGACGCGGCGGATGCGATCCGCTCAGCGGCGATCGAAGCGGTGCACATCTTTCACCTCGGCTGGCGTCTGCTCCGCCGGGGAGACCCCGAGGAGCGGCCGGTGGGCATCAACACCCGGGCGCTGTGGTGGGCGAGGCACGGGCGCGCCCACCTGGGCGACTACTTCGTCGACCAGGTGGCTGAAGCCCAGGGCCCGACCTCGGGCGGACGTACCTGGACCGAGATCGGCGATGCCATCTCCGCAGAGGGGTTCCGCTGGGCGTACAGCGACATCACCCCGGCATGGGCCGCCGGCGCCGTGGTCGCTCGCGCGGTGGTCCCTGCCCTGCTCCATCTCCAGATCAATCCGTTCCCGCTGCTTTACGCTCCGCGCTTCCCGTCCGAGGTAGAGGCGTTCCTCCGTCGCTCGGGTGGCGGGGTGAACAATGACCATCCGTTTGTCTAGTCCAGGAACTCCGGCGGAACCGGTGCCCGCGGTCGTCGAGGAGCGCCAGATCGCCGACGCGCCGTTCACCGGCGGCGGGGCGCCTGGCGCGTCGCGGCATGGCGGAGGCCCGCCGGTGCTGCCGACCGATCAGGCCGTCGTCGTCTTCGAGTCGGATGGGTGGCGGTCATATCCCACGTCCGGCAGTGATCGGGCACCGTGGCAGCAGCACGGATGGGGCGCCGCCTTCGACCTCGTCAGCGACGCGATGAGGAACGGCTCGTCGCCGCGCACGCTGTCGATGCCCGAGGCGCTTCCCGACCCGTCGAACATGGGAGCGGTGGTCGAGCACTACCCGCCTGTCGTGAGCGGGGCACGTCTGTCGCCCGCAGAACTCTTCGGCGCGGTGGGTCGGTGCCGCCGGCGGTATGCGGCGAAGGGGGTCGGGTTCCACGTCGCGGTTGTCGACGCCGGCGAACTGGGTCCCGGGTGGTACAGCCCGGACGGGACCCTGCTGATCCCGAGAAGCCGGCACGACCTCGGCGAGGAGTTGTCCTCCCTTCTTCCGGTCGCGTACGGCCGGGCGGAGTTCGACGTCGGCGCATCGGTCGTCGTATCAGTGTCCGTCGACGCCGAGCGGGACGCTGCCGACGAGTACATGGAGCAACTCTGGATCGGAGGACTCGCGATAGGCGAGCTCGAAGGGTACGGCTCGGACCTGGGATGGGCGACGCGCGGCAACTATGCGGTGCTCGCCGGATTCCATGACGTCGTCGGGCTGGACTCCGGCAGACAGTTGGCTGTCGGTGCTGTCTGCTGGGCAGGGCTGTGACATGGGAGCCGCGTACACGTGGGCTGCGGGAACGACCATGGAGAACGAGGGCTCCGACACCATCCGGATCAGCGCACCGGCGCTGGGCCGGTCGTGGCGCCTGGACGCGGGCCGCGTCGAGCGGCTTCTGCACCAGGTCGTCGCCGAGGAGTTCGAGGACCCGGCCGTACAGCAGTTGATCCGCCTCGGTCTCCTGGTCGAACGCGAAGGTGCCGACGGCACGTCGTGGGGGCCGGTGCGCCGCTACCACGCCTGGAGCGGAATCGATCATTTTCGCGACGGAGCGGATTCGACTGGTGGCCTCCGGGCATCGGCGCTGCGGCTGTTCTCGCAAGACGACCTCGATGCCCTGCGCGAGCCGGCTGTCCCCCAGGGTCGCCGGGAGCAGATTCCCGAACCGTGGGCGGCGGTGGTCTGGACCGCTCTCACCCGGGTGCGCGCCAATCGCCGACGGTTGCGCGAGGCGGTGCACCCGGCCGAGCTGCTCTACAGCTACGGAGCGGCCCACGGGCTACTGATCGTGTCGCGCGTGGACGGTCGCGTCCTGGTCACTGTGGCCGACCCCGCCTCGTACGGTTCAGGAGTCCGCCTGGCGTCCATGGACGCCGCGGCGGATCCGCGACTTGACGTCCTGGCTCCCCTCGCCATCGGGGTCTTCGGCGATCTCGCCGCCTACCGGAGACGCTATCGCCACGAAAAGGCGTTCCGCGGCTTCCTCGTCGACGGCGGACGGCTGAGCGCGGAAGTCGGTCGCGCTCTTCGCGCGAAGGGCGTCAGCTCGACCACCCGCACGGGCTTCACCGACCCCGCTCTTCTGTCAGCGCTCGGCCTCCAGCCGTTCGTCCATCACCTCGCAGCCGCCTACGTCGCGGACGAGGAGGGCGCCGGCCACCGATACGTCGCGACCCGGGTGGCACCGTGACGACGAGAGGGGCAGGCGGCGCGACGGACCGTTGCCCGGGGACGTTCGGGCTGCTCGAGCGCGTCGCCGGGGAGGTTCCCGACCGCCTCGCGCTGGTCGAACCGTTCGTGCGTGGTCTCACCTTCGCGGAGTGGCTGCACGACTCGGTGGCGCTGGCCGCGCGCCTTTCCGAGGCAGGGATCACCAGTGGCATGCGTGTCGGTCTGCTGTTCGACCGCAAGCACTGGATCGATCTGTGCGTCGCCTACTTCGCGGTGCAACGGCTGGGCGCGGTCACTGTCACCGTCTCGGCGGGAGCTCCGGCGTCCGTCCGCGACTTCATCACCCAGGACGCCGGCATCTCCGCATGGATCGCTGCGGACCCGTCGCCGGTGGGGAACGGCCCGGGCGGCGATCCGTATCAGGTTCTTCCGGTCGAGCCTCCGCGCTGTGGGGACCGGGTTCCCCCGCCGGCGACGACCCGCCCCGAGCAGACGGCCGACATCCTCTACACGTCCGGCACGACCGGCCTGCCCAAGGCGGTCGTGACGCCGCACGCGCTCTTCACGGAGGTCTACGCCCGCCCGCCGTCCGCTCACGGCGGCATCGGCCCGCCGATCCTGCACGCCTTCCCGATCGGTACGGCGGCCGCGCTCATGATGTTGTACGCCCCGTTCCAGGGCATCGACGGGCCCGGGCTCACGCATCCCATCACCAGGGCGGTCGCGGCGCTGCCGGAGTTCAACACCAATGACGTGTGCAAGGCAGTCGCCGACTGTCAGGTCACCCTGTTGTTCCTGACGCCTGCCATGCTGGCACATCTCACGACGCTCACCTCGTCGCAACGTGAGATGCTCGCGTCTCTGGAGGTAATCCACTGCGGTTCGGCGCCGCTGAATCCGGCTCATGTGGAACGAATCCGCCGGATGCTGCCGTCCGTTCGGGTGGTCAACGCGTACGGAACCACCGAGGCTTGGCCCGCGATGGTGGAGATGCCGTCAGCGGGCGCGGATCCCGATGTCGTCGGGAGACCGGCACGAGGCACCCGGATCCGCATCAGGAGCCTGGAGACGGGGCTCGTCGTCGGCCCGGGCGTCCACGGCCGCGTGGAGATGTCCTGTCCGCGGTTCCGCGGACGCCGCTCCTACCTGCACGACTCAGTGCCCTCGAAAACCTTCCTTCCGGACGGCTGGACGGCGACCGGAGACATCGGCCATCTCGACGAGGAGGGCAACCTGCATCTGAGCGACCGCGTCTCTGACGTCCTCAACGTCGGCGGGGAGAAGCTCTCGGCACGCCCGGTCGAGATCGCCCTCCTCTCGCACCCGATGGTCGAGGCCGCAGCCGTGCTCGGACTCCCGCATCCCCGGCTGGGTGAGTACGTCGCCGCGGTCGTGGTGCTCCGGCCGGGCCGGACGAGCCTGGACGACATTCGCGTGCACCTGCTCGAGCGTCTGCCACCGAAGCAGATACCGCGCCGCGTGTTCGCTGTCGGATCGATGCCCGTGACCGAGAACGGCAAGATCCTGAAGAACGATTTAAAGAATTCGATTGCGCGCGGCGAGGGCACGCTTTCGGAGCTTCGCTGAGGAGAGCGACGTGGATTCGTCTGAGGTACTCGAAACAGTTAGCGGATTCTGGCGGGAACTGCTGGAGACGGATGCGGTGGACGTCGACCACGATTTCATCGCGGCGGGTGGAGACTCCCTCCTCGCAGTGGAGCTGTTGGCGCGGCTGGAAGGAACCTTCCCCGACGCCGGCTTCGACGACCCCGCGAACGTCGGCTGGCTGACGATACGAGCGACCGCCGAGCAGATAGTGGCGAGGAGTTCCACCCGGTCGGCGATCGATGCCGGCTCCGGCGACTGAGCCGAGGCCGGTGCGCGCATGCCGCCGACCACTCACCTGACGGGGAAGGGAGCGCTGTGGATGATGCGCGACGTGCTGACGGCCCCGGTGGCTGACGGAAGAGGTGAACGGTGACAGCCGCGAAGCAGAAGCCCGTGTCCCGCGACCGCTGCGGCGGTGACCGTCACGTCGACATGCGGGCGGTGATGGGTGCGTTCGCCACGGGCGTCACGGTGGTGACGTCCGGGCGGGAACTCCCGCACGGCATGACCGCCAACGCGTTCACGTCGGTCTCGCTCGACCCGGCGATGGTGTTGGTGTGCGTCAAGCAGTCCGCCGCAATGCACAGCACAATCCTGGCGAACGGGATGTTCGCGGTGTCGATCCTCGCCGCAGGACAGGAAGAACTGGCGCGCTACTTCGCCAGTCCCAGCCGGCCGCGCGACGAGCGGGAGTTCCGTACCGTCGATTTCCGGCCCGGCGAGCACACCGGCTCCCCCATCATCGAGGGCAACCTCGGCTGGGTGGAGTGCGAGCTCGCCGCCGTGTACGAGGGCGGCGACCACTCCATATTCCTCGGCTCGGTGCTGGACATCGGCCACGGCGACCGCACCGACGCACTGGTGTTCCACACCGGGCGGTTCAGTGTTCTGGCCACGGACGTCCACGGGGTTCGCTGACCCGCCGCTCGGCCCACCGCCGGCCGATACGACGGGCCGGGGCCACGACGCACGGCCGAACGGGCGGCGTGCTCGTGGCCCCGGCGCTCCTCATGCCTTACGCAGCCAGAACGTCAGGCCGAGCGTCTCGTCGGTGAAGGACGTCGCGTCTGCCCACGTCGGCCGCCCGAGGGTGAAGTCCGTCGCGAGCACCTCGTCGGCCACCAGCTTCTGATGCTCCGTCAACGCCGTCAGGGTGTCAGCGGTCGCCTCGTAGCGGAGTTCGATGCGATCGGCGACCTCCAGGCCGGTGGCCTTGCGGGCCTCCTGGATCTGGCGGATCACGTCCCGCGCGATCCCGGCGAGGCGGAGTTCCGGCGTGATGTCCAGATCCAGCGCCACCGTCGCACCTGCGTCGTTGGCGACCGCCCATCCGGCGCGTGGAGTCTCGGTGATGACGACCTCGTCCACCGTGACGACCACCGCCTCACCGTCCACGTCGACGGTCGCCTCACCTCTCGTACGGAGGGCGTTGGCGAGGGCGGTCGGCTCGGCCGCCATAATCGCCGCGGCGACGCCTTGGACCGCCTTGCCGAACCTCTTGCCCAGGGGACGGAAGTTCGCCTTCACCGTCGTGTCCACGAGTGAACCGCTGGTGGCCGTGATGGGTGCCACCGAGACGACATTGAGCTCCGACGCGATCTCGGCGAGGAGTTCCGCCGGCAGGTCGGCGAAACCTGCCGCGGACACGACCGCGCGAGACAGCGGCTGGCGCGTCCTGATGCCGGAGTCGGCGCGGGCGGAGCGGCCGAGTTCGACGAGCCGACGCACGAGAAGCATCTGCGCCGACAGTTCCGGGTCGATCAGGGACAGGTCGCCGGTGGGGTATGCGGCGAGGTGCACGGACTCCGCCGCACCGGGCGTGACCGGAACCACCAGGTCCTGCCATACCCGCTCGGTCACAAACGGTGTGATCGGCGCGAGGAGGAGCGTCAGGGTGGACAACGTCTCGTGGAGCGTGGCCAGGGCGGCCGGGTCGCCGTGCCAGAAACGCCGGCGGCTGCGGCGAACGTACCAGTTGGAAAGATCGTCGATGAACGTGGACAGCAGCCGGCCGGCCTCGTGGGTGTCGAAGCGCTCCATCGCGGCGTCCACGTCGCGTACCAGGCTGTTGAGCTCCGACAACAGCCATCGGTCCAGCAGCGGGCGGCTACGGGGCGCGGGATCTGCCGCCGACGGCGACCAGCCGGCGGCACGGCCGTACAGCGCCCCGAAGGACACGGTGTTCCAGTAGGTCAGAAGAGTCTTGCGGACGACTTCCTGAAGCGTGTTGTGCCCGACGCGCCGGGCCGACCATGGGGAACCGACAGCGGCCATGAACCAGCGCACCGCGTCGGCACCGTGCTCGTCCATCAGCGGGATGGGTTCGAGGATGTTCCCCAGGTGTTTCGACATCTTGCGGCCGTCCTCGGCGAGGATGTGGCCCAGGCAGACGACCGTTTCGTAGGCCGACTTGTCGAAGATGAGGGTGCCCACCGCCATGAGGGTGTAGAACCATCCCCTGGTCTGGTCGATCGCCTCCGAGATGAAGTTCGCCGGGTACCGCTTCTCGAAGAGTTCGACGTTCTTGTGCGGATACCCGAATTGCGCGAAAGGCATCGAGCCCGAGTCGTACCACGCGTCGATGACTTCGGGCACCCGGCGCGCGGTGGCGCCGCATCGGCAGTCGAAGGTGACGTCATCGATATAGGGACGGTGGGGATCCAGCTCGGACAGGTCGGTCCCGGCCAGCTCGCTCAGCTCGGCCAGCGAGCCGACGCAGGTCAGGTGGTTGTCCGGGCAGCGCCAGATAGGCAACGGCGTGCCCCAGTACCGACTGCGGGACAACGCCCAGTCGACGTTGTTGTTCAGCCAGTCCCCGTAGCGGCCGTACTTGATGTTCTGCGGCTGCCAGGTCGTCGCCTCGTTCTCGCGCAGCAGCGCTTCCCGGATGGCCGTGGTGCGGATGTACCAGGACGGCTGCGCGTAGTACAACAGCGCCGTGTGACAACGCCAGCAGTGCGGGTAGCTGTGCTCGTACGCCTCCTCGCGGAAGAGCAGTCCCCGCTCGGCGAGATCCGCCACCAGGACCGCGTCGGCACTCTTGAAGAACGTGCCGCCGACGAGCGCGAGGTCGGACTGGAACGTGCCGTCCGGACGGACGGGGTTGACCATCGGAAGACCATACGCACGGCACGCGGCGAGGTCGTCAGCGCCGAATGCCGGCGCCTGGTGCACCAGGCCGGTGCCGTCCTCGGTCGTCACGTACGTCCCGAGGATGACGAAGTTCGCGTCCTCGACCTGGACCAGGTCGAATGGCCGCCGGTAGGTCCAGCGTTCCATGTCCTTGCCACTGAAGGAGTCGCCGACGACGGTCCATCCCTCACCGAGTGCGCTGCCCGCCAGCGCCTCCGCGACAACGAGCTGCTCCTGGCCGTCGGTCATTACGACGTAGGTGACGTCGGGATTGACCGCGACCGCGACGTTGGAGACCAGCGTCCATGGGGTCGTGGTCCACACGAGCAGGGAAGCCTGGCCCGCCAGGGGGCCCGAGGTGAGTGGGAACCGCACGAACACCGACGGGTCGGTGACCACCTCGTACCCTTGGGCGAGCTCGTGATCGGACAGCCCCGTCCCGCAACGAGGACACCAGGGCGCCACGCGGAAGTCCTCGACGAGCAGCCCTTTTTCGAAGATCTGCTTCAGCGACCACCACACCGACTCGATGTATTCCGGGTCCATCGTCCGGTAGGCGTCGTCCATATCGACCCAGTAGCCCATGCGTTCGGTCAGCCGGGCGAACTCGTCGGTATGCCGGGTCACCGACTCGCGGCACCGGGCGTTGAACTCCGCGATACCGAAGGCCTCGATGTCGCGCTTACCGGAAAAGCCGAGTTCGCGCTCGACAGCCAGTTCCACCGGAAGTCCGTGGCAGTCCCAGCCGGCCTTCCGCGCGACATGGAAGCCCTTCATCGTCTTGTACCGGGGAAAGACGTCCTTGAACACTCTGGCTTCGATGTGGTGCGCCCCTGGCATGCCGTTCGCCGTTGGGGGCCCCTCGTAGAAGACCCATTCCGGCCGCCCCTGCGATCTTTCCAGGCTGAGGGCGAAGACCTTACGATCACTCCAGAATTTGAGGATGCCGTGATCGATATCGGGAAAGCTCGCCTGCGCGGGCACAGCGCGGTACATGGATCCTCCAACGAAGCGGTTACCGAACTTCGGTGGAGGGACGAGGCCCGGGCCCCGCGGTACCACCCTCCTTGGCCACAGCGCGCGGCCCTCTCGTTAAGTTGTGGTCGGGTCTACTCGGCGTGACGCCTTTCTTCCGACGGCTCCAGGGTGATCTTCCCGCTGCGCACACCCCCGGGCTTCCACCATCCCCGGGTCTCTGCTGGCTGCGTGCAGTGGTACTCGTCCCTATCGACGCCTTTCCGGGCCAGTGTAGCCCATCGCGCCGTTCGGCCGATGGCGGCGGCAAGGAGGATGACGGACGCGAAAGTGGGTGGTGAACGTGCCTCACAGGCACGGCGCGCATCAACTGCCGACAGGTCGCACACCCTCGTGAACAAGCCACCCGAACGCTACGATCGGCGTCAATCTCAGCAATCAGTCGACGACGTCGAGGTGACCGCCCTTGTTCACGCCAGCTCAGCTAGGTCTGGACGATCCCGCTCGCTACGTCGAGGCAGAGGAACGGTTTTCCCGGACCGCTTCGGAATGCGCCGCTTCCGCGAATGTCGCCGGGGAGGGGCGAGCACTGCTCAACACGGCGTGGGCGGTGGAGAAGCAGGGCAGAGGGGCGGAGGCAATCAAGCTGGCGGAGACAGCGAGACATCTTCTCCGTGATTCGGAGGCCCTGTCGGCTCTCGCCGAATGTTGCCACTCCATCGGCGTATGGCGGTTTCACCACTTCGACGACGATCCGCCCGTGAACGACTTCCGCGAGGCGATCCAGGTGCGCCTCGGCACCGGAGATCTGATGGCTGCCGCCCAGTCGTGGCACAACATGGGATACGTCCAGTTGGCATCCGGTGACGTCGCGGGCGCCTGGTCCTCGTACGAGCACGCGACAGATCTCCTCCGTCAGGTTCGCGACGGCGGCGACACCGAACTCGCCTCGAAGGCGTTCCGCCAGTTCGGTTTCATCCTGTCGCACCAGGCGTTCGCTGCCGCACGTCACGACTCGGCCCGCGCCGCCCTTCAAGCGACAGGACGATACTTCGACCACGTCCGGCTTACCGGCGCCCACCGTGAGCCGGTCTACGCCTACCTCGCGCCGGGAATCGCCCTAGCCGCTTCCCGCGAGGTGCCCGAGGACGAGGCGAACGCGCTCGAGGCGCTGGTGGGCATCGCTCCAGACCCGGAGTCATGGCTGCTCGCTGCCGTCCGTCAGGCGACCGACGCCATGACGTCGCCTGTTGATACGGGCACCGGCCGGCACGCCTACCTGGGCGCCCGGATCCTCGCGCTGGCAGAGCTGGCGCGCTGGCACCACATGGCCGGCCGCGGCCGGGAGGCGGACGAACTGGTGGACTTGGCCGTGAATCTGTCGCGCGCGCGGGGATGGCACGGGGAGGCAGTGCGCGCTGCCCGCGTCTCCGAAGGATCGTCGTGACGGCCACGCCGACCGCGGATTTCACCATTGCCGGCTGCACCGTCATCGATCCGGATTCCGGCACCACCACCCTCGGCTCGTTGTCGATCATCTCCGGTTCAGTCAGCACACGCACCACCGCAGATGCCGACCTCCCACACCTCGACGGCACCGGTTTGTTCGCCGTTCCCGGGCTCATCGACATGCACGTCCACGCGACCAGCGATCCTCATGGCCGGACCGCGTCGAGCTGGTCGGACATCTCGGCCACCACCATGACGCTGACGGCTGTCGCGAATCTGGCGACCGCGCTGCGCAGTGGGATCACGACGGTCCGCGACCTGGGTGCTCCGCGTGACCTCGGGTACTCCATCCGCAACGCCTGGGCCCGGGACTTGTTCGTCGGGGCCAGGCCGTTCGTCGCCGGTCCGGTCATCACCGCAGTCGGCGGGCACGGAAGCTGGCTCGGTGTCGAATCCGAAGGAGCCGGATCCATCGGCGCGCTCGTGCGTCGAAACGCCGCCGACGGCGCGGATGTGATCAAGCTGGTGATGCGCAGCGCGGCGCGCCGGATGGAACTCCGGCCGGAGGAACTGAGGGAGGCGGTCGCCGAGGCCCGTTGGCTGGACATCCCCGTAGCCGTACACGCGAACTTCTCGGAGCGTTCGATCGACGCGGCCGTGGAAGCCGGCTGCGACACCTTGGAGCACGGCTTCGCGATATCGGAGGCCGCTGCCGGTGCGATGTCGAAACAAGGCACCGCCCTCTGCTCCACCGCTGTAGCGCTCCAATCGATAGTGAGGCGGCCGCAGCTCTGGATCCGGCAGGGAGGCAAAAGTCTGGTGGAGATGGCCGTCAGGCAACTCCCGGAGGCACGACGCAGCTTCGAGCGAGCTCTGGCGGCCGGCGTCACACTCATCGCGGGGACGGACGCCGGAGCCGCCGGGGTGGGTTTCGACTCCCTGCCGTCCGAGCTGGAGGCCATGGTTGACTGGGGCGCCTCCCCGCACGAAGCGCTCGCGGCAGCGACGTGCAGGGCAGCCGAGGCCCTCCGTCGTCCGGATCTGGGCTCCCTGTGCGACGGCACGATGGCAGACGTCGTTCTGCTCCGCGCGAATCCGCTCGTCGACATATCCGCGTGCAGAGAGGTCGAAGCCGTGATCCAGGCCGGGCGTCTCGTTCGCCTGGACACACTGTCGCGGCTACACGGAATGGCGGTGTCCTCCGCTCCGGGCACAGTCCTTCCGCCCATCGGGTCGACCTCATGAGGCGCTGGGCCCCGGCAGCGGGGTGGAGCATCGAACCGGACGCCGACGGCCTCGCGTTGACCCACAGCGGCCGCCGGATGACCGTCCGCATGCCGCCCGAGGTCGGCAGGGAGATCGTCGCGGCCGTCGGCGGGCTGTCGTCCGCCCGGGAGCTCACCTCGCGAGGTGGCGAGGAGCTGGCCAAACTCGACGCCCGCGGCGTCCTCGGCGTAGAAGTCGTCCATGAACAGCACGTACTCGCGCGACATGAACCGGGCGCCCGCCGGGTCCGCCACTCCCCGCCGTCGCCGTACGTGCGGCCGGTTCGCGCCCTTCCGTCGGCCCACATGCGCTTCGGTCCCGACGGGCCGGAACTGGCCGGCGGGAACTCGGCAGATCGCGTCGTCCTGACCTCGACATGGGCCGTCGAGTTCGCCGCACGTCTGATCGCACGGGCGGATGTCGAGGTCGACTCTGCCCCGGAGAGTGAACTGCTCGACCTGCTGAGCCGGGCCGGCCTGTTGGTCACCGGGCGGAACCAGCATTCGGAGGAGTGGGAGTTTCACGACTCGCTCTTCCACGGGGCGACGCGCCTGGACACGAGCTTCGGGCTGTACGGTGCCAAGATCGGAACAACTCACTGGGAGATCGACAACCCGGTCAGGCGCCCGATGACAGCGGAGCGCATCGCTCTCGGCCACGACGACCGCTCGCAGGAGGGCATGACGCTCCAGGAGGCGATTTCCGCCAGGTCATCGCTGCGCGACCATGGCGGTCCGCCCATCGGGAGCGCGGAGATCAGCGCCGTCCTCGATGCGTCACTTCGGATTCGCCGCTTGGAGCGTACCGTCGCGAGCGAGCGAGCGTGGCGTTCGATGCCGACCGGCGGGGCGCTGTCGGGGCTGTCCGCCGTCGTCATCGCGGCTTCGGCCCATGACCTGGAACGCGGGGCATATGAATACGACGCCGTGAGCCACGAACTCGCGCCGGCGTCAGGACCCGCGCCGGCGATCGACCGGTGGCTGGGCCTCGCCCATCGATTGACGGGCATCCCGCACACGTCGATTCAGGCGATGGTGCTGTTCGTGCTCGACTACGCCCGCCCCGCCCGTTCCTACGACTCCATAGTCTATGCGACCGCGTTGAAAGAGGTGGGTGCCGCGCTCCAGGCCATGGCCCTGGTGAGCGCCGATCGAGGGCTGTCCTTCTGCCCGATGGGTGGAGGTTTCGCGACGACCGCGGGACTGGGAGAGGGCATCCGAACCGGCGCCGTCATCGGTGAGGCAGTGCTGGGGCGGCCAAAAGGGACCGAACGAGCCGGCGAATGACGCCCCGGGAGACCGGGCGTTCATTCGCCGGGCCGGGAGTCGGTCATCGGCGGAACGGCCCGGCTTCGCTGCGCGACGTCATCGATCACGACACGTGAGCCTGCCGTCCTGCGGCGAACGCAGCAGCCCTCCGACCGTCACCACGGCGGGGCTGGCGCGTACGCCGTAGCGTCGACGGCATGAGAACGATGCTGGTGTCGCTCGCGGTGATCGTGGTGGTGGTGCTCGCGCTCGTCGTCTTCGTCGCCCGCCGCGACCGGACGAGGCGCCCGTCGGACGAGGATCCGGCCGCGGTTCGCCAGGCCGGCGCCGACCAGCACCGGCACGACGCGCAGCGGCAGATCGCGTCGGGCCTCGCCGAGCGGCACCGCAACCCGCCGAGCACGTAGGCACGACCGGCGGTGCGGGCCGGTTTTATCGGTGGCCCCGCGGCGACCCACCGTGCAGGATCACCCGGTGGTCCCACCCGACACGGTTCTCTCCGACCTCCGCGAGGCGTGGCGCCGCACGCTGACGGACGACCTTCTCGGCCTGTACGTGCACGGGTCGCTCGTGGCAGGCGACTTCGACATGAACCGCAGCGACCTCGACCTGCTCGCGGTGCTCGCGAGGGACCCGGACGGGAAGCTCCTCGGCGTCCTCGCCGAACTGCACGCGGACCTCGACCGGCGGCACCCGCTGTGGGCCGGCCGGATCGAGGTGGAATACGTGTCACTGGACGCGGTACGCCTCGTTCCCGGCCGGGACCACGTGATCGCCCGGATCAGTCCCGGGGAGTCGTTGCACCTGCTGCCCGCCACCACCCACCGCGTCGTGACCTGGGCCGCCGTGCACGACTACGGCCGTACGCTGCTGGGACCGCCGGCCGGCGGGCTGCTGCCCGCCGTCGAACCCGGCCTCGTGCGCGCCGCCCTGCGGGACCACGTGCGCGACTGGCCGGACTGGGTGCTCGACATGACCCCACCCGGAGCCCAGTCGTACGCGGTGCTCACGCTCTGCCGCGCCTACCAGCGCCTGTGCGACGGGCGGCAACTGTCCAAGCGGCAGGCCGCCCAGCAGACCGCCGACGACCTGCCGCGATGGGCGGACCTGATCGTCTGGGCGCGCGACTGGTGGTACGACTCCGGCCACGACAGCGATCCCGGCCGGTTCGACGAGGTCCGGGCGTTCGTGCACGAGGTCAGCGCCACCGTCCTGGCCGAGGAACGCAAGGCGGAAGCATCCGGCGGACACCTGTAGTTCGACGCCCTGACGATCAGGCTGCCGCACGTCCCGATGGACCTACTCCTTCAGGCCGATGTTGTCGATCGGCGGAGCGCCGAGCAGCCGCCGGACGGGCCACACCGTGCTCACCAGCGCCAGCAGTGCCGTACCGCCGAGCACCGCCGCCCACCCGAGCGGCGGCACGTACGGGATCGGGCTGCCGGTCAGTCCGTTGACGATCGCGGCCAGCGTCAGCACCGCGATCGTCGCGCCGATCAGTACCGCGGTGCCGAGCAGCCCGGCCTGTTCGGCCCGGACCATCCCGCGAATCTGACGGCGGGTGACCCCGACGAGTTGCAGCAACGCCAGCTCGCGGCGGCGGGCCAGCGCCGCCATCACCATCGTGGTGGCCGCCGCCAGCGCCGCGTACCCGACCATCACGCCGATCAGCAGCCGGTTCAGCCAGGCGCCGAGCGCCAGATCGGTGCTGAGCAGGCGCGTACGGGTGGCGGCGTCGAGAATCTCGGCGCCGGGCCGCGCCGCCGCCCACGTGGCCAACGCGGTGCCGGCGTCCGGGCCGCCGCGGACCAGCACCTCGTCGACGGTGTTCGCCGCGGTGTGCCCGGCGACCGTCTCGGCGGCCACCGTGACGTCGCCGAAGCCGAGGCCACGGTCGTAGATCGCGATCACGTCCAACGTGACCGGGGTGCCGTCGCCCAGCCAGAGTTCCGCCTTGTCGCCGACGTCCCAGCCGGACGAGGAAGCCTGCGTCGTGGACAGTGCGACGGTACCGGCGCGCAGCTCGGCCAGGGCGCCCTTGCGCACGGTGAGGTCCATCGTCGACGTGAGGCCCTCCGGGTCGACCGCTTGCGCGCCGACCGGCTCGATGCCGCCGAGCGCCCGCACCACGACCTGGGTGCGGCGTACCCCGGTGGCAGCCTGCACCCCGGCCAGCTCGCGGATCTCCCGGGCCGCGTCCGCCGGCAGTCCGCCCGGAGCGGTGAGCACCCGCTCGGCGAGCGTTCCGGCGCTGCTCTGCGTGGCGGTCTGCCGTTCCAGGTTGTCCTGCAGGAACCAGACCGAGCCGCCGAACCCGACGGACAGCACGAGGGCCGTCAGGACGGTGGCCATGCCCTGCGCGTTGGCCCGCAGGTTGGCTGCGGCCAGGTAGCCGCCGGCCCGCCAGATGCGCGGCAGCACCGGGGTGAGCAGGCGTGCCGCGTAGGCGTTGATCATCGGTGCGAGCAGCGCCACCGCGATGACGAACAGGTAGAGCATGCCGACCGCACCGGCCAGCGCCCCGGCCGACCCGGCGCCGCCGAGCGTGAACGCCCCGGCGCTGCCGGCCGCCATCAGCGTCAGCACGCCGGCGATCATCCGTGCCGGGCCGCTGCGCCGGGGCTCGACGGCGATCTCGCCGAGCGCCTCGATCGGCTTGATGGCGGTGACCCGGCGCGCGGCGATCAGCGCGGCGACCACCGCCACCAGGACGGCCGTACCGATGGCGGCCGGCACCGCGAACAGACCGCCCGCCATCGGGAAGCCGGCCGGCACGAACAGTTCGCCGTGCACCCAGCGGGCCGCCAGCAGGCCGACCGGGCCGCCGATCGCGGAGCCGGCCAGGGCGAGCAGCGCGGCCTCGGCGACAAGCATGCGGCGCACCTGCCCCGGCGTGGCGGCGACCGCGCGCAGCAACGCCAGGTCACGTCGACGGTGCCGGACGGACAGCCCGATGGTGCCGGCCACCACGAACACGATCAACAGGACGACGTACCCGCCGAAGGCCGCCCCGGCCCCGACCAGCAGGCTCTGGGCGGCCAGGTTCTCCGACTGCTCGGCCTTCCCGCGGTCCTTTCCGGCGTACGTCGTGGCGCCGGCCGCCGTCGCGATCTCGCGCACCGCGCCGAGGTCGGCGCCGGGCGCCATCCGTACGCCGATCGCGTCCACCCGGCCCGGGTGGGCGGACAGGCGCGCGGCCTGCGCGTCGGTGAAGAACACCGCCGCCGTACCGGTCTCGGCGGTTCCGCTCACCCGGTACGACCGGTTGATTCCGCCGACGACCAGCTCGATGGGGTCGCCGGGCGACACCCCGAGCCGGGTGTCGGCCACCACCTCGTCGTCGGTCCGGGGCGCGGCGCCCGCGGCGAGGCGACGACCGGTGAAGACGTACGTGTCCCAGCCGTGTCCCACGGCTGCGGGTGAGCCGATCGGCACCCGGTCGTCGCCGGTGACGGCCACGACGCCCGGCACCCGGCGGATCCGGTCCACCAGGTCGGCGTCCACGGTGCCGCCCTCGGGCAGCGCCACGGTGCTCGTGGTGGTGTCACCGTCGAACTCCCGGAACGTGTGGCTGATCGTGCGGTTGGCGACGACCACGTCGGCACTCGCCCAGAGCCGCGGCTCCGGGCGGAACCGCAGCCCCGATTCGACGAGCGTGCCCATCGCCACCAGGATCAGCACGCCGACGATCAGGGCCAGCAGGGTCGCGGCGGCGGGGCCGGTGCGGTGCCGCAGCAGGCGGGCGGCGAGGCCGGTCATCGGAGGACCCGCCGGTCCAGCGACGCCAGGTGCTCGGCGATCCGGACGGCGCCGAGCTGCGGGAGGTCGGCGACCATCGCGCCGTCGGCCAGCACGAGGACCCGGTCCGCGTACGACGCGGCGATCGGATCGTGGGTCACCATCACCACCGTCTGCCCGTGTTCGTCCACGACCGCGCGCAACAGCGTCAGCACCTCCGTCGCGGTACGCGAGTCGAGGGCGCCGGTGGGCTCGTCCGAGAAGATGACCTCGGGGCGGGTGGCCAGCGCCCGGGCGATCGCCACCCGCTGCTGCTGGCCGCCGGAGAGCGCCGCCGGCCGGTGGTGCAGCCGGTCGGCGAGGCCGACCCGCTCGACCACGTGGGTCAGCCAGGCCCGCTCCGGACGGACGCCGGCCAGACGCAGGGGCAGCACGATGTTCTCCTCGACGGTGAGCGCGCCGATCAGGTTGAACGCCTGGAAGACGAACCCGATCCGGGTACGACGCAGCTCGGTCAGGCGCGTCTCGGACAGCCCGGACAGGTCGGTGCCGCCGAGGAGCACCCGGCCGTTCGTGGGGCGGTCGAGCCCGGCCGCGATCTGCAGCAGCGTGCTCTTGCCGGAGCCCGACGGTCCCATCACCGCGGTGAAGGTGCCCCGGCCGAAGCCGACGTCGACGCCCGCGAGCGCGGTCACCTGGTTGCGGCCGGCGCCGTACACGCGGGTGAGTTGTTCGACGCGTACCGCCGGCTCGACGGTCTGTCCCATTCTGGTGGCCTCTCTCCGTGTCATCGGCAGCAACTGCGCGCACCAGAAACGCTATTGAGCTGGTGGAACAGCGACCATCCAGCGGGCTGCCCAGTCCGGGTACAGCAGGCACCACCTCCGACCCGTATCTCAGCGGGCCGGCGCCGGAAGGTGGAGGCGGCCGTCGTGGACCTCGGCGATCTGGTCGACGGCGGTGAGGTGCGTGCGGTCGTGGGTGACCAGGACGGTGGCGGTGGTCTGCTGGTGGGTGAGGCGGGTGATCAGCTCGATGACGGCGGCGCCGCGTTCGTGGTCGAGCGCGCTGGTGGGTTCGTCGACGAGCAGGACTGTGGGGTCGTTCATCAGGGCGCGGGCGATGTTGACGCGCTGGCGCTGGCCGCCGGAGAGCTGGTGCGGCCGGCGGTCGGCCTGACCGGCGAGGCCGACCGCGTCGAGGAGTTCTACGGCCCGGGTACGGGCTCCGGCCGGTGGGCGGCCGTCGATCTGGACCATCACCTGGAGTTGCTCGGCGGCGGTGAGGGAGGGCAGCAGGTTGGGCTGCTGGAAGACGATGCCGATCTTGTGGCGGCGCAGGTCGGCGAGTTCGCCCCGCGTCATTCCGGTGGTGGGGGTGCCGTCGATGGTGACGGTGCCGGAGTCGGGGGTGATGAGGGTCGCGGCGACCGCGAGGAGGCTGGACTTGCCGGAGCCGGAGGGGCCGATCACGGCGGTCAGGCTGCCCTTGGGTACGTCAAGGGTGACGCGGTCGAGGGCGGTCAGGCGGCCCTCGCCGTCGGGGTAGGTGAGGGTGACGTCGGTCAGGTTCAGGCTCATCGGGCGCTCCCCAGGGCGGTCAGCGGGTCGACGGAGGTGATGCGGCGGATGGCCAGAGCGGCGCCGAGGGCGCCGAGGACGACGATCACGGCCGCGGGAAGGAGGACGGTCACCGGGGTGAGGAGGAACGGCACCGTGGACCCGGCGACGAGGGCGCCGAGCGCGGCGGCGATGCCGGTGCCGAGCAGGGTGCCGCCGGTGAGCAGGACGACGGCCTGTCCGAGGGCGTCCTTGAGGAGGTTGGCGGTGGGGGCGCCGAGTGCCTTGAGCACTGCGACGTCGCCGCTGCGCTGGATGGTCCAGACGGTGAAGAAGGCACCGATGACGAGGGCGGAGATGGCGAACAGGAAGCCGCGCATCAGCTGCAGGGAGCCGTTCTCGGAGGTGTAGGAGCCGATCGCGGACAGCGAGTCGGCCACGGAGACCGTCCTGGTGCCCGCCTGCCGGTCGGTGGCTCCCAGGTCGGCGTCCGCGGTGGTGGTGAGGGCGACGACGGTGGCCGTCTGGCTGCCGTCACCGGTGCCGGTGGGAGGCGCGCTCTTCTGCCACACGTCCAGGCTGATCCACACCACGGGGGTGTGGCTGAAGGAGGCGTCGCCGCGTACGGCCGCCACCGTCAGTTGCTGCCCGGCCAGGGTGACGGAGTCGCCGGCCCGCACACCGAGGTCGGCGGCGGCCTTGGTGGACAGCACCGCCGAGCGGTCGTCGATCCGGCCGCTGTCGGGGGCCAGGCGGGAGCCGGGCCGGACGCCGAAGGCGGAGACCCCGACGCTCCGGTTTCCGGCGGTGGCCCTGGTCGTGGTGATGCCCAGCGGTTCGGCGCCGGTCACGCCGGGGGCCTCGGCCCACTGCTGCCACTGCCGCTCGGTGACAGTGGAGTTGGAGTAGGACACGTCCTGGCCGTCGCCGGGCGCCTGGAAGGCGATCCTGTCGGCGGGCAGGCCGGTGATGGCGGAAATGTTCTGCCGGCCCAGTCCGGCCGTCAGCCCGGACAGCAGCCCGACCAGCAGGGTGATCAGCACGATGACGGTCCCCATCAGGGCGAAGCGCCCCTTGGCGAACTTCAGGTCTCTCCAGGCGACGAACACGGCAGTGGCCTGTCCTTTCGGGCGGTGGAACGGTATGCATCCACGATCGCGGCCGGCGCCGGCGTGCGCGTCCGGCGTGGGACAGCACTTCGCGGGCCGAAAGGCGACGCCCGGGTTCTAACTTTCGATAGAGGCCCCCGGGGCGCCGGCGTCGGTAACGTGGGACGCACTGTGAGCACCGCTGCCCCTGCCCTGACCCCGACCACCCGAGCCCTGGCCTGGTGCCTGCACCTGCTGATCATCGGCCTGCTCGTCCTGGCCGCGGGCCGGGCGGTGGCCGACGACCGGCCGCACGCCGGATCGATCGTGGCGGTGGCGGTGGCGTGCGGTCTGGCGTACGCCGTCGGGCCGCTCCTCCCCCGCATCCGGCGCTCGCGGCGGGCCGCCGCGTGGTGGCTGGCCGCCGTCGGCGCCGTGTGGCTGGTGTTGCTGGGCCTGTCCCCCGACGCGATCTGGGTGGCGTTCCCGCTGTACATCCTCCAGCTCCACCTGTTGCCGCGCCGCGCCGGCCTGGCCGCCGTGATCGTCACCGCCGTGGCGGCCGTCGCCGGGTTCGGCGCCCACACCGGCTCCTTCACCCCGGCCACGGTGATCGGTCCCGCGCTCGGCGCCGCCGTCGCCGTCGGGGTGGTGTGGGGATACCAGGCCCTGTACCGGGAGAGCGAACAGCGCCGGCAGCTGATCGAGGAACTCACCGCCACCCGGGCCGACCTGGCCCGGGCCGAGCACACCGCCGGCGTACTCGCCGAGCGCGAGCGTCTGGCCCGCGAGATCCACGACACCCTCGCCCAGGGCCTGTCCAGCATCCAGCTGCTGCTGCGCGCCGCCGAGCGCGCCCTGCCCGGCCGGCCCGACGCCGCCTCCGGTCACGTCGACGCGGCCCGTCAGGTCGCCGTGGACAACCTCGCCGAGGCCCGCCGCTTCGTCGCCGCGCTCACCCCGCCCACCCTGGAAGGCACCACCCTGGCCGGGGCCCTGGAACGCCTGTGCAGCACCACCAGCGCCCGCCACCGCCTCACCGCCCGCTTCCACCTCACCGGCGACCCCGTGTCGCTGCCGACCGCCCACGAGGTGGCGCTCCTGCGTATCGCCCAGTCCACAGTCGCGAACACGGTCCGCCACGCCCGGGCCACGACGGCCGAGGTCACCCTCAGCTATCTCGGCGACCGCATCGCCCTGCACGTCGTCGACGACGGGCGCGGCTTCGACCCGGAACAGCTGCCCGCTCCCGACGTCGACGGCGGCGGCTTCGGCCTGGCGGCCATGCGCGCCCGCATGGCCGCCCTCGGCGGCACCCTGGCCGTCGCGTCCGCGCCCGGCCGGGGCACCGCCCTGACCGCCGAGCTTCCCCTCGCCCCGACCACCAGGACCGAGCCCGAGGGCCGACCGTGACCGACGACGTTCCCATCCGCCTCCTCCTGGCCGACGACCACCCGGTCGTACGGGCCGGACTGCGCGCCGTGCTGGAAACCGAACCCGACCTGGTCGTCGTGGCCGAAGCCGCCACCGCCGAGGAGGCCGTCACCCGCGCCGCCGCGGGCGACATCGACGTCGTGCTGATGGACCTGCAGTTCGGCAAGGGCATGGGCGGCGCCGAGGCGACCGCCCGGATC
>NZ_JAGPXV010000299.1:0-7119 GCF_018070405.1 Micromonospora sp. D75 | reverse complement strand
CACCCGCCGCTCAGCCGCCGCCGCGGCGCCGCTGTCCCTCCTGCAGGGCGGGGGGGTTGTGCCGCCCGTCGGCGGTGAACATGCGGCGGGTGGCCAGGCCACGGCCGCCCGACGCGGACGGGCTCCAGCAGTCGTACAGGAACCACTCGTCGGCGCGGAACGACCTGTGGAACCACAGCGCGTGGTCGAGGCTCGCGCCGACCACGCCGCCCGGGCCCCACACCTCGCCGTGCACCGACAGCACCGAGTCCAGCAGCGTCAGATCGGAGGCGTACGTCAGCGCGCACGCGTGCAGCAGCGGATCGTCCGGCAGCTTGCCGTCCAGCCGCATCCACACCCGCTGGTGCGGTTCGGCCGGGCGGTCGCCGGGGCGTACCCAGCCCGGCTCGCCGACGTAGCGCACGTCGATCGGGCGCGGGATCATCCCCCAGATGCCGAGCCGCTCCGGGTAGCGGGAGAGCCTGTCGGTCATGGTCGGCACGTCGTCCGGGCCGGGCACGTCCGGCGGCACCGGGGCGTGGTGGTCCAGCCCCTCGTCCTGTCGCTGGAACGACGCCGACATGAAGAAGATCGGCTTGTCGTGCTGCAACGCCACCGACCGGCGCACCGAGAAGGACCGGCCGTCGCGGACGTTCTCCACCTGGTACTCGATCGGCTCGGCCGGGTCACCGGGGCGCACGAAGTAGCCGTGCAGGGAGTGCACGGCCCGCTCCGCGTCGACGGTGCGGCCGGCGGCGACCAGGGCCTGGCCGGCGACCTGCCCGCCGTAGACCCGCTGCGGGCCCACCGGCGGGCTCATCCCCCGGAAGGTCATCTCCCCGGTACGGTTTAGGTCGAGCACCTCCAGCAGCTGGTCGACCGCCGCCTGCCCGGTCGCCGCAGCACTCACTGGAGCGCTCGCGCCGAGGCCGCGTCCACGAGCGAACCCAGCTGGTGCACGCGCAGCGTGTTGGTGGAGCCGGGGGTGCCGGGCGGGCTGCCCGCCACGATCACCACGTAGTCGCCCGGGTTGGCCCGGTTGAGGCCGAGCAGCGCCTGGTCGACCTGGCGGAACATGTCGTCGGTGTGCTGGACGAACGGCATCAGGAACGTCTCCACGCCCCAGGAGAGCGCGAGCTGGTTGCGCACCTCCGGCACCGGCGTGAAGGCCAGCAGCGGCAGGTCGCAGTGCAGCCGGGCGAGCCGCTTGACGGTGTCGCCGGTCTGCGAGAACGCCACCATGGCCTTGGCGCCGATGGCCCGGGCGATGGAGGAGGCGGCCACGGTGAGCGCGCCGCCGTGCGTACGCGGGTCGTGCTGCAACCGGGGGACGGCGATCGAGCCGGCCTCGGTGGTGGTGACGATCTTGGCCATGGTGCTGACGGTGAGCACCGGGTACTTGCCGACGCTCGTCTCGCCGGAGAGCATCACCGCGTCCGCGCCGTCGAGCACCGCGTTGGCCACGTCGGAGGCCTCGGCGCGGGTCGGGCGGGAGTTCTCGATCATCGAGTCGAGCATCTGGGTGGCCACGATGACCGGCTTGGCGTTCTCCCGGCAGAGCTGCACGGCGCGCTTCTGCACGAGCGGCACCTGGTCCAGCGGCAGCTCGACGCCGAGGTCGCCGCGGGCGACCATGACGCCGTCGAAGGCCAGCACGATCGCCTCGAGGTGGTCGACCGCCTCGGGCTTCTCGACCTTGGCCAGGACCGGGCGGCGCACGCCCTCCTCGTCCATAATCGAGTGGACGAGCTTGATGTCCTCGGGTGAGCGGACGAACGAGAGCGCGACCAGGTCGACACCGAGGCCGAGGGCGAAGCGCAGGTCCTCCGCGTCCTTGTCGGACAGGGCCGGGACGCTGACCGCCACGTTCGGCAGCGAGACGCCCTTGTTGTTGGAGACCGGGCCGCCCTCGGTGACCAGGCACCGGATGTCGTTACCGGTGACGTCGCTGACCTCGACCGCGACGCGGCCGTCGTCGATCAGCAGCCGGTCGCCCGGCTTCACCTCCTGCGGCAGCTTGCGGTAGGTGCAGGAGACGCGCTCCTTCGAGCCGACGACGTCGTCACCGGTGATCACGACCGAGTCGCCGGTGCGCCACTCGTGCGGGCCGTCGGCGAACCGGCCCAGCCGGATCTTGGGCCCCTGGAGGTCGGCCAGCACCGCGACCGGCTTGCCGGACGCCTCGGCGGCCTCCCGGACCAGCCGGTAGACCGATTCGTGGTCGGCGTGACTGCCGTGGCTGAAGTTGAGCCTCGCCACGTTCATGCCCGCCTCGACGAGCCCTCGGATACGCTCCGGGGACGAGGTGGCGGGGCCGAGAGTACAGACGATCTTCGCGCGGCGTGTCACGCCCATCAGGCTAGTCTCTCCTCCGGATCGGCCTCCCGGCCGACCCCTTGCGGACAGCGGAACAGTTGTCCAACGACGCGCGTGTACCGCGCGGGCGGGCGGTTGGCGTACCGCACCGGAACGTCGTGTGTGGCGGGCATCGGCGACCGCGCGGCGGAAATGGTACCCCTCGCCGTCACGTGCCGGCCGGGTGCTCCCGTGGATGCCGTCCGCCCTCGCCGTGGCGCGGCCCCGCCGGACCGGCCGGGGGCAGGTTCGGGCAGCCGCCGGGCGGCCAGGCCGCGATGATCTCGGCGAGCAGGTGGTCGGCGCGCAGCCCGGACGCGGTCCGCTCCAGCGGGACCCGGCTCGCGGCGCCGTGGAAGTGGTGCAGCGCGATCGCCGAGAACGGCGACGAGACCGCGCCGGCCGTCAGCTCTCCGTCTTGACCAGCGGGAACTCCAGCGAGCCGGCCGGGCAGAGGAAGGTCAGCACCTCGACCCGGTAGAGCCCGGCCTGTACCGCCGGGTCGGCCTCCATGACGCTGCGCACGTCGTCCACCGAGCCGGTGCGGGCCAGGCCGAAGCCGATCGGCGGATCCGGTTCCCGGGCCGGGCCGTCCACCGAGCCGTCGACGAGCACGATGCCGCGCCGTTGCAGCGCCCGCATGTGCTGCAGATGCTCGGCCTGCAGCCGTTGCACGGTCTCCTCCGGCAGGGCCCGGCCGGACGGCCCCGGGTAGAGCACGATGCACTCGTACGTGTCCAGCGCGAAGTCGAGCCGTGGCGTCGTGCTCATGCGCACCTCCTGCTGACCACCGTTGCGCCCAGCCTCGCACGGCGGTCCGGTGCGCCGGGGCCGCTCGCCGCAACTACCGGTGCTTCGCCGCCACGATTCGGGGAATGTCCAGGGGTCGGGGCGCGCGCCGCCCGCGACCGCGTACGAGCACAGGAGGACCGCGATGGCCACCAGCACCCAGCCCGCCAAGGCGTCGGGCAGCTACCGGATCGGTGGTGACCTGCGGGTCGACCGCCTCGGCTACGGGGCGATGCAGCTCACCGGCCCCGGCGTGTGGGGCGACCCGAAGGACCCGGCCGAGGCGGTACGGGTGCTGCGCCGCGCGTACGAGCTGGGCGTCACGTTCATCGACACCGCCGACTCGTACGGGCCGTTCGTCAGTGAGCTGCTGATCCGCGAGGCGCTGCACCCGTACGCCGACGACCTGGTCATCGCGACGAAGGCCGGACTGACCCGCTCCGGTCCGGACGACTGGCGGCCGGTGGGCCGCCCGGAGTATCTGCGCCAGCAGTGCGAGCTGAGCCTGCGCCACCTGGGCCTGGACTGCATCCCGCTCTACCAGCTGCACCGCATCGACGCGAAGGTGCCGCTGGCCGACCAGCTCGGCGAGCTGGCGCTGCTGCGGCAGGAGGGCAAGGTCCGGCACATCGGGCTGTCGCAGGTCAGCGTCGAGCAGATCGAGGCGGCCCGGGAGATCGTCCCGATCGTGTCCGTGCAGAACCTCTACAACCTGGCCGACCGCGGCGCCGAGGACGTGCTGGCGCACTGCGAGCGGCACGACCTGGCGTTCATCCCGTGGTTCCCGATCGCCACCGGCAACCTGGCCCGCCCCGGCGGCCCGCTGGACGCGATCTCGACCTCACACGGCGCCACTCCGGCGCAGCTCGCGCTGGCCTGGCTGCTGCGCCGCTCGCCGGTGATGCTGCCGATCCCCGGTACGTCGTCGGTGGCGCACCTGGAGGAGAACGTGGCGGCGGCCGAGGTGGAACTGACCGACGACGAGTTCGAGGCGCTGGCCAAGGCGGCCTGAGTCGGCCGCCGTCCAGCCCTTTCGCGGAACGTGATCGAGCAACTACCGTCAGAAGGATTCTCACGAGTGGGGGTCCGCTGTGGAGGAGTTCGACTATGTCATCGTGGGGGCCGGCGCGGCGGGGTGCGTGCTGGCCAACCGGCTAACCGAGGATCCGGGAACGCGGGTGCTGCTGCTGGAGGCGGGCGGCTGGGACCGCAGCCCGTACGTGCGCGTGCCGAAGGCGTTCTCCCGGCTGATGGACGACGAGCGCACCGCCTGGCACTACCCGGCCACCACCGGGCCGGGCCGCCAGGAGATCTGGCAGCGCGGCCGGATGATCGGCGGCTCGACGTCGGTGAACGGCATGATCTGGAGCCGCGGCGCGGCCCGCGACTGGGACGCCCTCGACCCGCTGGGCTGGGGCTGGTCGGCCATGCGGCAGGTGTTCACGCGGCTGGAGGACCACCCGCTGGGCCCCGCGCCGCACCGGGGCGCGGGCGGGCCGGTGCGGCTGTCCATCGCCACCGGCACCGACCCGCTCGCCGAGGAGATGGTGGCCACCGGCGCCGAGCTGGGCTGGCGCCGGGCCGACGACCTGGACGCCGACGACGACGAGCGGATCGGCTACCCCACCGCCACCATCCACGGCGGACGGCGGGTCAGCGCCGCGAACGCGTTCCTGCACCCGGTGCGGCGCCGGCCCAACCTGACCGTCGAGGTCGGCGCCGTCGTGCTGCGGGTGCTGGTCGAGGGCGGCCGGGCGGTCGGCGTACGGGTGGCGCACGGCGGCCGGGAGGTCGAGCGCCGGGCGGCCGGGGAGGTGATCCTCGCCGCGGGCGCCCTGGCCACCCCGCACCTGTTGCAGGTCTCCGGCATCGGGCCGGCGGACACGCTGCGCGCCGCGGGCGTGCCGGTGCTGCTCGACCGGCCCCGGGTCGGCGCGGGGCTGCGCGAGCACCGGTCGATGGTGCTGCAGTACCGCCTCGCCGAGCCCGGCGGCCACAACATGACCATCGGCAGCCCGCTCGGGCAGGCCCGGGCCACGCTGCGCTGGCTGCTCACCGGGGGCGGCCCGCTCGCCCTGCCGGTGCTGGACGTGGCGGCCCACGTCAAGTCCCGGCCGGACCTGGACCGCCCGGACGCGCACCTGCTGATGGCGCCGTTCTCGGCCGCCCCGCCCCGGCCCGGCAAGGCCCTCGAACTGGAACGGGAACCGGGCGTGATGTGCCTGGGCACGGTGACCCGGCCGGACAGCGAGGGCAGCCTGGCGATCACCGACGCGGACCCGCGTACGCCGCCGGCTGTCGTGGCGAACTACCTCACCACCGACCACGACCGGCGGGTGGCGGCGGACCTGTTCCGCCGGATGCGGGAGTTCTTCGCCACCGGGCCGATCGCGAAGCGGATCCGGGCCGAGACGGTGCCCGGCCCGGCGGTCCGCACCGACGCCGAGATCGTCGAGGCGGCGGTGGCACGCGGCTACTGCGGTTACCACGCCATCGGCACCTGCGCGATGGGCGACGGCGACGACCACGTGGTCGACCCGCAGCTGCGGGTACGCGGCGTGGACGGGCTGCGGGTGGTCGACGCGTCGGTGCTGCCGGTGATGGTGGCGGGCTGGACCAGCGCCCCGGTGAGCGCGCTGGCCTGGCGGGCCGCGGACGTCATCCGCGGGCGGGACGGGAGCTGACAGCGCCCGGGCCCGCGCGACGGCGGGCCCGGGCACCGGTGTCAGACCGCGAAACAGTTCGGCCGGACCGGGGCGCCGGCGAGCACCTGGCGCACCACCGTGTACGTGGTGCCGTCCAGCACCAGCCCGAGGTGGCCGACGACCCGCAGCGGGCACCACGCCTGCACCAGGACGTTCGTGGCGCCGTCGGCGAGCAGCGCGTTGTCGACCGGCCGGACCAGCTCGTCCTGCCAGGTGCGCACGGTGGCCCAGCGAACCGGCCCGGGCGTGTCGTCACCGGCGTTGAGGTCGGCCAGGAAGCTCGACCCGATCGACATCTGCTGACAGGCGATCACCCCGGCGCAGCTGCCCAGCCCGAGGAACGCGACCAGGTTGGCGACGTACGTGCCGTACTGCGGGCTGCCGAGGCTGACGTACTGGTCGACGGTGGCGGCGCCGCCGAGGTACTTGACGTACCAGCGGCTGACCAGGCCGCCCTCGGAGTGGCCGACCAGGTCGACCCGGGCCGCTCCGGTGGCGGCGCGGACCTGGTCCACGTAGGTCGAGAGCGCACGGGCGGACTCGCGGATGTCGCCGAGACCGAGGTTCGGCAACTGGAAGATCGAGACCCGGTAGCCGTCGGCGCGCAGCCGGGCGGCGATCGGCTCGTACGCGATGGAGATTCCACTGAGGCCGCCGACCACGATCACCGGGTCGGCGGCCGCGGCGGCGGCCCGTTGCGCGGCGGTGGTGACGGTGGCCGTGTTCGACGGGGCGGCGGGTTCGGCGGCGGCCGCCTGGGCGGCGGCCGGGACGAGCAGGACGGTGGCGGCGGTGGTGGCGGCCAGGATCGTTCGGAGCAGCATGGGCTGCACCTCCGAGGGGGAGGCACCCGGGCGGACCGGGAGGGGACGGGTGGGATCCGATCGATCGTGGACACGATGATGCGTGTCCGATTTCACACACGTCAATGAAAAGTTACGCGGCGGTAACCACTTGTCGCGCCCACCGCGCAAACCGGCAAGCCGGGCCGGGCTCAGTTGCCCAGCGCCTGGACCTTCGCGATGGTCTCCTGGACGTGCTGCCGGGCCGGCTCCCCGCCCTGCGCGGCCTGCGCCAGCGCCTGCCGGTAGGAGTCGATGACGCCGATCAGCGGCCCGGCCGTCGCCCCCTCCAGCGCGCCCGCCACCAGCGCCCGCGCCTCCGCCGCGTCCTGTGCCGCGGCAGCCGTGCGCGCCTTGGCCTCGTCCAGCTTCTGCGCCGCCGCCGCCAGCCTCGCGATGATCTCCGCCGCGCTCACAACCCCTCCCCCACCTCACGCACCCGCGGGAAC
>NZ_JAGPXV010000298.1:0-7130 GCF_018070405.1 Micromonospora sp. D75 | reverse complement strand
CGCTCAGGGACAGGATGACCAGGCCCATGATGGTCCACTCGCCGTTGTCGGTGCCGGACCCGTTGAACGTGGTCAGGATGACGATCGAGCCGAGCACGAACGGCAGGCCGAAGAAGATGTCCGCGACACGGGACAGCAGCGCGTCCACCCAGCCGCCGCGGTAGCCGGCGATGATGCCCATCGTGCCGCCGACGAGCAGCGTCAGGACGGTGGAGACCACTGCCACCACGATCGAGGCGCGGGCGCCGTAGATGACCCGGGCGTAGACGTCGCGGCCCTGCACGTCGTAGCCGAACCAGGCGGCCGACGACGGCTCGACCCGGCTGCGGTCCAGCGAGCCGTTGACCGCGTCGCCGGAGGTGAACAGCCACGGGAAGGCCGCCATCACGAGGAAGATCAGGATGATCGTCGCCGAGATCCAGAACAGCGGCTTGCGGCGCAGGTCGATCCAGGCGTCACCGAGCAGGCCACGCGGCTTGTTCTGCTTCGCGCTCTCCGGCAGGCCCGCGTTGGTGGGCGCGCCCGACCCCGCCTCGGTGGGCATGGTCGCGGGCGGCGTCGACACGATCGACGCGGTATTCGGGTCACTCATGCCCGTACCTCGCTGCGCTCGGCGCGGGCGTGGTTACCCGCGCAGACTGCTGGGACGTTTCGTACGCTGCGGCGGTCACTCATAGCGGATCCTCGGGTCGAGGGCGGCGTAGAGCAGGTCCACCACCAGGTTCATGATGAGATAGACGAGCACCAACACCACGACGATGCCGACAACGGTAGCGCTCTCCTTGGTGACGATCGAGCGGAGCACCTGACGGCCGATGCCGTTGATGCCGAAGATGCCCTCCGTCACGATCGCGCCACCCATCAGCGCGCCGAGGTCGGTGCCGAGCAGGGTGACCACCGGGATGAGCGAGTTGCGCAGCAGGTGCACGCCGACCACGCGGCGCATCGGGAGGCCCTTGGCGATCGCGGTGCGGACGTAGTCGGCACGCCGGTTCTCGGCGATGCTCGTACGCGCCACCCGGGCGATGTACGCCATCGATGCGCTTCCGAGCACGAAGCCCGGCACGATCAGTTCACTGAACCGCATCTCGTTGGACACGGTCGGGTTGATGATGCCCCACTTCACACCGAGCAGCCACTGCAGCACGAAGCCGATGACGAAGACCGGGAGGGCGATCAGGAAGAGGGTGGAGACCAGGACCAGGTTGTCCAGGAAGCCGTTGCGCCGCAGGCCGGTGAGGATGCCGGCGCCGAGACCGATCACGGCCTCGATGGCGAGGGCGACCACCGCCAGCTTCAGGGTGTTCGGGTACGACGTGGCGATGATGTCGCTGATCTCGCGACCGCCGAACGTGATACCGAAGTCACCCTGCAGAAGGTTCTTCATGTAGCTGGCGTACTGCACCCAGATCGACTCGTCGAGGTTGTACTTCTCGGTCATCATGGCGCGGTAGTTCGGCGGGCAACCGCGGTCGCCGCACTTGCCGGCGAAGGGGTCACCGGGCACTGACCAGACGAGCCAGTAGATCAGGAACGTCGTACCGATGAACACCGGCACGAGTTGCAGCAGCCGTCTCAAGAGATAACGGCCCATGGGGTGGTCCTCCAGACAGGGAGCGCCGGGGCGGGCCGGCGCGGCGGCGACAACGTTGCGAGGGGTTCGTTGTACACCCCCTCGCGGAACGGCCCCGGGTCGGGCTCACCGGTAGGCGAGCCCGACCCGGGGTCAGAGCGTTCGGATCAGAGCTCGACCGAGGTGATGTCGAGCTCGCCGACGTTGGTCAGCTCGAGCTTCTTGATCTTCTCCGAGTGGCCGGACTGCTGGCCACCGAAGTAGATCGGCATCGACGGAACGTCCTGGTCGATCAGCTTGACGGCCTCAGCGAACTTCTTGTGGGCCTCCTCGATGCTGGGGGCCGCGGTGGCCTCCTTGGCGAGGGCGTCCACCTGCGGGTTGCTGTACTTGCCGTCGTTCGAGGAACCACCGGTGACGTAGAGCGGGTTGATCCAGTTCTCCACGTCCGGGTAGTCCTGCTGCCAGCCGGCCCGGTACGCGCCGGTCATCTTGTAGGCGTTGATGTTGGCGCGGAAGACCGCGAAGGTCGGCACGCCGACGGCGACCGCGTCGATGCCCAGGTTGGTCTTGATCTGCTGGGCGACGGCCTCCATCCACTCCTTGTGGCTGGCGTCCGCGTTGTACGACAGGGTCAGCTTGCCCTGGAAGCCACCGGACTCGGCGTAGAGCTTCTTGGCCTCGGCCACGTCGAACTTGCAGGCGGTGCAGTTGCCCGGCTCGGCGCCCGGGGTCAGCGGGTTGGCCCAGCTGTCGGCCGGCTTACGGGTACCGAAGAAGATCTTGTCGGTGATCGCCTGCCGGTCGATGGACAGCGAGATCGCCTTGCGCAGCTTCGGGTTCTGGAAGCGCTTGTCGTAGATCGGGAAGGCGATGATGCCGGTCGACGGGGTGGTCGAGGACATGGCCCGCTCGGCCAGGTCGGTCTTCCACTTGTCACCGGCCAGCGCGGAGACCGGAACCTGCTGCTGGAAGTCCAGGTTGCCGGCAAGCAGGTCGTTGTAGGCCGCCGTGTCGTCCTGGTAGATCTTGACGGTGACGTCCTTGATCTTCATCTTGTCGCGCAGGCTGTAGTCGTCGAAGCGGGTCAGCTTGATCTCGACGTCGTCCTGCCAGGAGACGAGCTTGACCGGGCCGTTACCGATCGGCTTCTTGCCGAACTCCGCCGGGGTGGTGGAGAAGAAGGCGTCCGGCAGCGGCACGAAGGCGCTGTAGCCGAGCTTGGTCGGGAACACGGCGGTCGGCGCGTTCAGCGTGACCTCGAAGTTCCAGTCGTCGACGACCTTGAGGCCGGACATGTCCTTGGCCTTGGGCTCCGGGGCCTTCTGCGGGCCGTCCGGGCCGTCCGGGTCCTCGGTGTAGACCTCGTCGAAGCCCTGGATGTCGGAGAAGAAGGAGGCGTTCTGCGCGCCGTTCGGGCCGTACGCCGCCCAGTTCCAGGCCTTGACGAAGCTCTCGGCCTTGACGGTGGTGCCGTCGTGGAACTTGGTGTTCTGCTTGATCTTGATCTTGAAGACCTTCGAGTCGCTCGTCTCGATCGACTCGGCGAGCAGGTTCTGCGGCGCCCCACCGTTGTTGGGGTACTCGACCAGACCGCTCCACATCCAGTCGATGATCGCGCCGCCACCGGTCTCGGTGGTGTTCGCCGGAACCAGGGGGTTCTCCGGCTGGGTACCGTCGATGACGATCGCGCCGTCCGAGCTGGCGCCGGCGTCGCCACCGTCGTTGTTCCCGCTGGAGCAGCCGGACGCGACGAGCGCGAATGCCGCGCCCACCGCGAGCGCGCCGCTCGCCCGCTTCGAGACTCTCATTCCGAGGGGCCTCCTCTTTCTTAACCTGGTTCCGTCGTGGGTTTCACGCACGTTTGGGGGTGACACCACCGGCGACCCGGACAAGCCGGACGTCGGTTTACCGCAGAGGATTTCGGGACACCCCAGGGGTACCGATCCGCCGGGCGCCACACCTTGGACGTGGGCACCGCGCAGGGTCGACAACCACGCGGCGACGCTGGTGGCGGCGTCCACGTGGTCGGCAGGCCCGACGAGATGCCTCACACCGGGGGGTGAGGTGCTGCCACTGTGACACCCACCGGCCCTTTCCGTGAAGGTGCCGTTATCAAGACGTTAGTTGCCCGCCACGTTGCCGATACTTGAGAAAAGATCACAAAGCGTACGGACGATAGGGCCCTGAACAGGCAAGACGGGCACATGGAGGTTGACGGGCATCCCTGCCGCCCGCATGCGCTGTGACGTGGACCGCGCCCGCTCCGGGCCGTCAACGGGCGCACGGCTGCGGCTTTTTTGTCCGTCCGGAGGATACCGACGTCGACTGTGCGGACAACAACGACCCCCCGGGGGGACGATGCCTCCCAGGGGGTCGCCGAGCGACGTGAGCTCAGACCAGGCGGCGGTCGGCAGCCCAGCGGGACAGCTCGTACCGGTTCGACATCTGGAGCTTGCGCAGGACGTTGGAGACGTGCGTCTCGACCGTCTTGATCGAGATGTACAGCTCCTTGGCGATCTCCTTGTAGGCGTACCCGCGGGCGAGCAGCCGGAGCACCTCGCGCTCCCGGTTGGTGAGCTGGTCCAGCTCGGGGTCGGCCACCGGCGCGTCCGGCCGGGACGCGAACGCGTCAAGCACGAACCCGGCCAGCCGGGGGCTGAACACGGCGTCCCCGTCGGCCACCCGGCGGATCGCGTCGGTCAGCTCCTCCGGGGAGATCGTCTTGGTGACGTAGCCCCGCGCGCCGGCCCGGATCAGCCCGATCACGTCCTCGGCGGCGTCGGACACGCTCAGCGCGAGGAACCGCACCTGTGGGTGGGTACGCCGCATCGCCTCCAGCACCGCGCGGCCGCCGCCGTCGGGCATGTGCACGTCGAGCAGCACCACGTCCGGCGCGGTGGCCGCGATCCGGGTCACCGCCTCGGCCACCGAGCTGGCCTCGCCGACCACCTCGACCCGCGCGCCCAGCTCGGCGCGCACGCCGGCCCGGAACATCGCGTGGTCGTCGACGAGGAAGACCCGCAGCGGCCCGCGCGGCGCCGTGCCCTCGACCGGTTCCTGCTCGGACATGTCACCTGTCCCTTTCCGCCGTGGAGCCGGAGCCGCTGATCGGCAGGATCAGCCGGACCTCGGTCCCTTCTCCCGGCTCGGACCGGATCTTCGCCCGGCCGCCGTGCCGCTTCATCCGCCCGATGATCGATCCTCGGACGCCGTGCCGGTGATTCTCCACCGTATCCGGGTCGAAGCCCTTGCCCCGGTCCCGGACGAAGACGCTCACCTGCTCCGGCTCCACCTCGGCGTAGAGCGACACGGTCTGCACACCGGCGTGCCGGGCCGCGTTGACCAGGGCCTCCCGGGCGGCGGCCACGAGCGCGCCGACCCGCTCGTCGGTCTCCCGGTCGCCGACGACCACCGCCTCGACAGTGATGGCGAACGTGTCCTCCACCTCGGCGGCGGCCTGCTCCAGCGCGGCCGCGAACCGCTCGGTCGGCGAGGCGGTCGGCTTGTAGAGCCAGTTGCGCAGCGAGCGCTCCTGGCCACGGGCCAGCCGCTGCACCGTCTTGACGTCGCTGGCGTTGCGCTGGATCAGGGCCAGCGTGTGCAGCACCTGGTCGTGGACCATGGCGGCCAGCTCGGCCCGCTCCTGCTCGCGGATGCGTCCCTCCCGCTCCGAGCGGAGCTGGTTCCAGGTCCGCCAGAGCACCGGGCCGGTCACCACGCCGACGCCGGCCAGCCCGACCAGCGCGAAGATCACGCCGTTGAGCACCGCGTCGAAGTTCTGCGCCGGCGAGTAGACGGCCGCCACGCCGATGATGCCGACCGCGACGAGCACGCCGCCGCCGATGAAGCGCAGCACGAACGCGCGCCGGTCGGTCTCTTCCACCACCGCGCCCAGCCAGGGCACCGCCGCGTCGCCCCACTGCCGGCGCCGCTCCGGCCCGGACTGGTGCCAGATGACGCCCGCGCCGACCGCGATGATCGCCACCAGCCAGCCGGCGGTGCCGGCCGCGCCCACCGAGTTGAAGGCGAAGACCTGCAACAGCAGTACGCCCAGCCCGATCGCCACGAACGGCAGCAGCTGGGTCAGGTCACGGCGCGGCGGGACGGCGGTGTCGCCGGGGCGGGGTGGCACCACCGCCCAGAAGGCGGCGTACAGCAGCAGCCCGAGGCCGCTGAGCCCGAGCAGGACCATGAACGCCATCCGCACCCGCAGCACCGGGATGCCCAGGTGCTCGGCGATGCCCGCGGCCACCCCGGCGGCCAGCCGGTGCTCGGTGGCCCGGTAGAGGCGCGGGGCGTGCGGGGCAGGGGTGCTGCTGATCGGAAACTCCCAGGTCGAGATGGAGAGGGCGGCGGCGCCGACGCTCAGATCGTCACACGGCGGCGACGTCCCGGACCACGGGGACGCCCCGGACTTTCGCCACCGGCGGATCTCAGGGTGGGGTCAGGGTCGGGTCCTGAGGCAGTCCGGGCGGCCGGGCAAGCAGTATCGGAGGCATGACCGAGGACGCTGCCCGTCCGCCCCGCCCCTGGGCGGCAGCACAGGACGCCCCGCCGCCGCCCCCACCGGGGTCGGCGCCCCCCACCGACCACGCGACCACGCCGCCCGGCGGCGGCGCGCCGGTCACCGGCCCGCCACCCGGGGGGTACGCCCCGCCGCCCGGCGCCGCCGGCTTCACCACCCGGTACGGGCTGGTGCGCCCCCGCGAGGGCCGCTACCTGGCCGGGGTGTGCGCCGCCATCGGCCGGGCCACGAACACCGACCCGGTGCTGTGGCGCGTGCTGCTGGCCGTGCTCGGCTTCTTCGGTGGCATCGGCATCATCGTGTACGTCGCCGGCTGGCTGATCATCCCCGGCGAGGGCGACACCGCCTCCCCGGTGGAGGCCATGCTCGGCCGCGGCCGGTCCAGCATGTCCCCGATCACCGTGATCGTGCTCGGCATCGTGGTGGCGCTCGGCTTCGCCTACGTCGTCACCGACGGGTTCCGGGCCATCCTGCTGGGCGCGGTGATCCTGATCGGCGGCGCGCTGCTGCTCAACCGCGAGCAGCGCGGCCCGGGGCAGCGGCCGGCTCAGCCGGCACCGCCGCCCGGCCCGGTGCCGGGTCCGGTGCCGCCGGTGGCCTGGCCCGCGCCGCCGGCCCCGGGCACGTGGACCGCGGGGGCCGCCGGGCCGCCGTGGACCGCCGCGCCGCCGGTCGGTACCACGCCACCGGTACGCCCCGAAGCGGCGTCGTACGCCGCCCACGCCGAGCCCGGCTACCCGCTGGCCGGCCGCACCGAGCCGGGCTATCCCCCGGCGCCCGCCTCCGAGCCCGGCTACCAACCGGCGTCCCCGTCCGGCCCGGGCCACCCGGCGACGCCGGGGCGCGAGCCGGGCCTGCCGGAGGCCGGGACGAGCTACCCGACGCTCCCGGCGCCGGGCTGGCCCGCCGCGGCCGGCACCCGGCCGGGCTGGTCCGAGCCGACGACCGCCGCGATGCCCCCGGTGAGCGGTCCGGTCGCGGACACCGCCACCTGGCCGGCCTCCGGCGCGGCGCCCTCCTGGCCGGGTG
>NZ_JAGPXV010000297.1:0-7158 GCF_018070405.1 Micromonospora sp. D75 | reverse complement strand
AGCAGCGGCTGCTGCTGGAGACCTCCTGGGAGGCGTTCGAGCGGGCCGGGCTGCCGCTGCCGGCCGTCCGGGGCAGCCGTACCGGCGTCTTCGTCGGGGCCTCGTCGCACGGCTACGACGGCATGATGGCGCAGGCCGAGAACGGCGAGGGTCACCTGCTCACCGGCAACGCCACCAGTGTCATCTCCGGCCGCGTCGCGTACACCCTCGGGCTGGAGGGGCCGGCGGTCACGGTCGACACGGCCTGCTCGTCCTCGCTCGTCGCCATCCACCTGGCCGCGCAGGCCCTGCGCAACGGCGACTGCGAGCTGGCCCTGGCGGGCGGCGTGACGGTGATGCCCACCCCGGCGGTCTTCGTCGGCTTCAGCCGGCAGCGCGGTCTCGCCGCCGACGGGCGGTGCAAGGCGTTCGCCGCCGGCGCGGACGGCACCTCGTGGTCCGAGGGCATCGGCATGCTGCTGCTCACCCGGCTCTCCGACGCGCAGCGGCACGGCTACCCGGTGCTCGCCGTGGTACGCGGCAGCGCGGTCAACTCCGACGGCGCGTCCAACGGGCTCAGCGCCCCGCACGGCCCCTCCCAGGTGCGGGTCATCCGCCAGGCCCTCGGCAACGCCCGGCTCACGCCCGAGCAGGTCGACGTGGTGGAGGCGCACGGCACGGGCACCCGGCTCGGCGACCCGATCGAGGCGCAGGCGCTGCTGGCCACGTACGGGCAGGACCGCGACGAGGCCGCGCCGCTGCTGCTCGGGTCGGTGAAGTCGAACATCGGGCACACCCAGGCAGCCGCCGGCGTGGCCGGTGTGATCAAGATGGTGATGGCGATGCGGCACGGCGTCGTGCCGCCCACCCTGCACGTCGACGAGCCGTCGCCGCAGATCGACTGGACCGCCGGGGCCGTCACCCTCGCCACCGCCGTCACGCCGTGGCCGGCCGTGGACCGGCCGCGCCGGGCCGCCGTGTCGTCGTTCGGCGTCTCCGGCACCAACGCGCACACCATCATCGAGCAGGCCCCGGCTCCCGCCGAGGTCGAGGCCGAGGCCGAGGCGACCACGCCGCAGGCCCGCACGGTGGCCCCCGTGCTGCTCTCCGCCCGCTCCGACGCCGCGCTCGCCGCGCAGGCCGGCCGCTGGGCCGCCCGGTTCGCCGCCGACGAGACCCTCCGCCCGCTCGACGTGGCCTTCTCGTCGGTCACCTCCCGCTCCACCCTGGACCGTCGGGCCGTGCTGTCCGCGACCGGCCGCGACGAACTGCTCGCGGGGCTGCGCGCCCTCGCCGCCGGGGAACCGGCCGGCACCGTCGTGCTCGGTGCCGGCGCGCCGCGCGGCCAGCTCGCGGTGCTCTTCTCGGGCCAGGGTGCGCAGCGCGCCGGCATGGGCCGGGAGTTGTACGCCGAGTTCCCGGTGTTCGCCGCCGCCCTCGACGAGGCGTGCGGGCACCTGGACAGGGCCCTGCCGCGCCCGCTGCGCGAGGTGCTCTTCGCCGCCGAGGGCTCGGCCGACGCCGACCTGCTGGACCAGACGGTGTTCACACAGGCGGGGCTGTTCGCCGTCGAGGTGGCGTTGTTCCGGTTGGTCGAGTCCTTCGGGGTCGTGCCGGATTTCGTGGGTGGCCATTCGATCGGCGAGGTCACGGCCGCGTGTGTGGCCGGGGTGCTGTCGCTGGAGCACGCCTGCGCGCTGGTGACGGCGCGGGGCCGGTTGATGCAGGCGCTGCCCGCCGGGGGTGGGATGCTGGCCGTCGCGGCCACCGAGACCGACGTGGCGGCCACGCTGGACGGGCTGGCCGGAGTGGGGATCGCGGCGGTCAACGGTCCGCAGGCTGTCGTGGTCTCCGGCGCCGTCGAGGCCCTCGACGAGGTGGAGCGGGTCTGGCGTGAGCGGGGCGTACGCGTCCGCCGCCTCACCGTCAGCCACGCGTTCCACAGTCCGCTGATGGAGCCGATGCTCGCCCGGTTCCGCGCGGTGCTCGACAAGCTCACCTTCGCCGCGCCGTCGCTGCCGGTCGTGTCGAACGTGACCGGGGCACTGGCCGACGCCGACGAGATCCGCACGCCCGACTACTGGGTGCGCCACGTCCGCGAGGCCGTCCGCTTCGCCGACGGGGTCGCCGCGCTGCGCGCCGCCGGGGCGGACACGTTCCTGGAGATCGGCCCGCGCAGCGTACTGACCGCGATGGCGGCCGACATCCTGCCCGCCGACGACGCCGTGCTGGCCGTCGCCGCGCAGCGCGCGGACCGGCCCGAGGCGCACGGGCTGCTGGCCGGGCTGGCCGAGTTGCACGTGCGCGGGGTGGCGGTCGACTGGCGGCAGTGGTTCGCCGACACCGGCGCGCGCCGCGTGGACCTCCCCACGTACGCCTTCCAGCACCAGCGCTACTGGCCCGAGGTCGGCGGCACCGCCGCGACGGCCGTGCCGGGTGACGCCGCCGAGGGGGACTTCTGGGCGGCCGTGGAGCGTGGCGACCTGACCGGGGTCGCCGCCCACCTGGCCGTGCAGGACGATCCCGCGGCAGTGGAGGCGCTCGCCCCGGCCGTACCGGTGCTGTCGTCGTGGCGGCGGGCCCGGCAGCGCGACGCCGTGGTGGACGGCTGGACCTACCGGGTCGAGTGGGAACCCGTACGCCCCGCCGCCGTTCCGGCGCTGACCGGCCGCTGGCTCGTCGTCACCGCCGACAACGACGACGCCGGGGTGGCCGGCACGCTGACCGGTGCCGGCGCCCACGTCGACACCCTGACCGTCGCACCGGGCGTCGATCGCGCCGAACTGACCGGGCTGCTGCGCGGCCACGGCGAGCAGGGCTGGGCCGGCGTGCTCTGCGTGCTGCCCGCGACCGACCGGGCGCTGCCGGACGCCCCGGCCGTCTCCGTCGGCGCCGCGCTGCTGCTCACCCTCACCCAGGCGCTCGCCGACGCGGGCCTGCCCGGCCGGCTCTGGTGCCTCACCCGGGGCGCCGTGCGCGCCGGGGCCGGCGAGACCCTCACCGACCCGTGGGCCGCCCTGGCCTGGGGCCTCGGGCGGGTCGTCGCCCTCGAACAGCCGGACCGCTGGGGCGGCCTGGTCGACCTGCCCGCCCGCGCCGACCGCGCCATGGCCGACGCGCTGCTCGCCGTCCTCGCCGACGCCGGGCACGACCAGGTGGCGATCCGCCCCCAGGGCGTCCTCGGCCGGCGGCTGGTGCCGGCCGTGCCGCCGGTGGGTGTGGGTTGGCGGCCTGCCGGGACGGTGCTGGTGACCGGTGGTACGGGTGCGTTGGGTCGGCATGTGGCGCGGTGGTTGCTGGCGAACGGGGCCGGTGAGGTGGTCCTCGCCTCGCGGCGGGGTCCGGGGGCGCCGGGTGCGGCGGAGTTGGTGGCCGAGTTGGGTGCGGTGCGGGTGGTGGGGTGCGACGTCACCGACCGGGCCGCCGTCGAGGCTCTGGTCTCCGGGCTGCCGGAGCTGACCGCCGTCGTGCACACCGCCGGCGTGATCGACGACGGCGTCCTCGACGGGCTCGACCTGACCCGGATGCAGGCCGTCCTCGACGGCAAGGTCCGCGCCGTCCGGGTCCTGCACGAGGCCACCGCCCACCGCGACCTCGACGCGTTCGTGCTCTTCTCCTCCCTCGCCGGCGTCATCGGCAGTGCCGGGCAGGGCAACTACGCGGCGGCCAACGCCTATCTCGACGCGTTCGCGGCCTGGCGACGCGACCAGGGCCTGCCCGCCACCGCCATCGCCTGGGGCGCCTGGGCTGAGGACGGCATGGCCGCCGCCCTG
Source organism: Micromonospora sp. D75 (assembly GCF_018070405.1). NCBI lineage: Bacteria > Bacillati > Actinomycetota > Actinomycetes > Micromonosporales > Micromonosporaceae > Micromonospora > Micromonospora sp. D75. Next base: position 3,406 of record NZ_JAGPXV010000297.1, on the reverse strand, counting down.
ACCGCCCGGCTCGCCCGGGGCGGGGTCGACGCGCTCCCCGCCGCCGAGGCCGTCACCGCCCTCGGCCGGCTGGTCAACACCGCCGAGCCGGCGGTCACCGTCGCCGCCGTCGACTGGGGACGCCTCGCCGCGTCCTGGGGCCGGCCCACGCCACTGATCGCCGCCCTGCCCGGGGTGCCCGCCGTGCCCACCGGTCCCGTCCGCGCCGTGGTGGTCGGCCGGTCCCTGCCGCAGCTCGCCGACCTCGTACGCACCCAGGCCGCCGTCGTGCTCGGCTACCCGGCCGGGCGGCCGCTGCCCGAGCGCACCTTCCGTGACCTCGGCTTCGACTCGCTCACCGCCGTCGAGCTGCGCAACCGGCTGACCGCCGAGACCGGTATGACCCTGCCCGCCACGCTGGTCTTCGACCACCCCACGGTCGCCGAACTCGCCGCCCACCTGCACGGCCTCACCGCCGGGCACACCACCGGCGAGGTGGTCGCCGACGGCACCGGCCGTGACCGCGAACCGATCGCCATCGTTGCCATGAGCTGCCGCTTCCCCGGCGGGGTCACCTCGCCCGAGCAGCTCTGGGACCTGCTGGCCACCGGCACCGACGCGCTGAGCCTGATGCCCGGCGAGCGCGGCTGGAACCTCGCCGAGCTGTACCACCCCGACCCCGAGCACCTCGGTACCAGCTACGTCCGGGAGGGCGGCTTCGTCGCCGGTGCCGGCGAGTTCGACCCGGCGTTCTTCGGCATCAGCCCCCGCGAGGCCCTCGCCATGGACCCGCAGCAGCGGCTGCTGCTGGAGACCACCTGGGAGGCGTTCGAGCGGGCCCGGATCGACCCGACCGCCCTGCGCGGCAGCCGCACCGGCGTGTACGTCGGCACCAACGGCCAGGACTACGGCTCGCTGCTGATGGCCACCGGGGACGTCGACGAGAACTACCTCGCCACCGGCACCTCCGCCAGCGTCATCTCCGGCCGGCTGGCGTACACCTTCGGGCTGCACGGCCCGGCCGTCACCGTCGACACGGCCTGCTCGTCGTCGCTGGTCGCGATGCACCTGGCCGCGCAGGCCCTGCAGACGGGGGAGTGCGACCTGGCCCTGGCCGGCGGCGCCACCGTGATGGCCACCCCCGGCATCTTCGTCGGCTTCTCCCGCCAGCGCGGTCTCGCCGCCGACGGCCGGTGCAAGCCGTTCGCCGGAGCCGCGGACGGCACCGGCTGGGGCGAGGGCGTCGGCCTGCTGGTGCTCCAGCGGCTCTCCGACGCCCGCCGCGACGGCAACCCGGTCCTCGCCGTGCTGCGCGGCAGCGCCGTCAACCAGGACGGCGCCTCCAACGGCCTCACCGCCCCCAACGGCCCCGCCCAGCAGCGGGTGATCCGGCAGGCCCTCGCGAACGCCGGACTCACCGCCGAGCAGGTGGACGCCGTCGAGGCGCACGGCACCGGCACCACCCTCGGCGACCCGATCGAGGCGCAGGCCCTCATCGCCACGTACGGCCAGGACCGGCCCGCCGACCGGCCGTTGTGGCTCGGCTCGATCAAGTCGAACATCGGGCACACCCAGGCGGCGGCGGGTGTGGCCGGGGTGATGAAGATGGTGCTGGCGATGCGGCACGGGGTGCTGCCGCCCACGCTGCACGTGGACGAGCCCACCCCGCACGTCGACTGGACCGGCGGCAGCGTCGAGCTGCTCACCTCCGCCCGGCCGTGGGAGCCGGCCGACGGGGTACGCCGCGCCGCCGTCTCCTCGTTCGGGATCAGCGGCACCAACGTGCACACCATCCTCGAACAGGCCCCCGCCGACGAGCCGGAGCCCGGACCGGCGGCCGACGTGCCGGCCGGGGAGCTGCCCTGGGTGCTCTCCGGGCGCACCGTCGACGCCCTCACCGCCCGCACCCGGGACCTGCGCGAGCACCTCGGCACAGTGGACGACGACGCGCTCGCCGACGTCGGCTGGTCGCTGGCCGCCACCCGCGCCGCCCACGACCACCGGGCCGTCGTCTTCGCCGCCGACCGCGACGACCTGGCCGCGTCCCTCGACGCGCTCGCCGCCGGCCGGCCCGGCCCGCAGACCGTCACCCGCGCCCCCGGCACGCCGGGCGAGGTCGCGTTCGTCTTCCCGGGCCAGGGATCGCAGTGGGCCGGGATGGCCGCCGAGCTGCTCGACACCGCCCCCGTCTTCGCGGAGACGTTCGCCGCCTGCGCCGAGGCACTGCGCCCGTACGTCGACTGGTCACCGACCGACGTGGTGCGCGGCGCGCCCGACGCCCCGTCGCTGGAGCGCGTCGACGTCGTGCAGCCCACCCTGTTCGCGGTCAGCGTCTCGCTCGCCGCGCTCTGGGAGTCGTACGGGGTGCGCCCCGGAGCCGTCGTCGGCCACTCCCAGGGGGAGATCGCCGCCGCGTACGTCGCCGGTGGCCTCACCCTCGACGACGCGGCGGCCGTGGTCGCGCTGCGCAGCCGGATCATCGCCGGCATCGCCGGGGACGGCGGCATGGTCTCGGTCGCCACCACCGCCGACGAGGCCACCGCGACGATCGCCCGCTGGGCCGGCCGCATCGCCCTGGCCGCCGTCAACGGACCCACCTCCGTCGTGGTCTCCGGCGACGGCGCCGCCCTCGACGAGCTCGTCGCCCACTACGAGTCCCACGAGGTGCGGGTGCGCCGCGTCCCCGTGGACTACGCCTCCCACTCCGCCCACGTCGAGCAACTGCGCGAGCAGCTCCTGGAACTGCTCGCCGGGCTGCGGCCCCGCACCGGCGAGGTCCGGTTCCGCTCCACCGTCGAGGGGGACTGGCTCGACACCGCCGCCCTCGACGCCGACTACTGGTACCGCAACCTGCGGCAGACCGTCCGCTTCGACGAAGCGGTACGCAGCCTCGTCGCCGCCGGCTACCAGACCTTCGTCGAGGTCAGCGCCCACCCCGTGCTGACGATGGCCACGCAGGAGAGCGTCGAGCTGGCCGCCGCCGACCCGGACGCGGTCACCGTCACCGGCAGCCTGCGCCGGGGCGAGGGCGGCCTCGGCCGCTTCCTGCGCGCCCTGGCCGAGGTCTGGGCCGGAGGTACGGCCGTGGACTGGCGGCCCGCCTTCGCCGGCCTCGCCGGGCGTCGCCTCGACCTGCCCACGTACCCGTTCCAGCGGCAGCTCTACTGGCCGCAGCCGTCGACCGCGCCCGCCCCCGCGGTCGGGACCGCCGGTGCCGTGGCCGACGACGAGGTCGACGCCCGGTTCTGGGCCGCCGTCGAGGCGGAGGACCTGACCGCGCTCACGGCCGAACTCTCCGCCACGACCGAGCCGGGGCCCGTCCCGGAGACGGCGTTCGCCGACGTGCTGCCGGTGCTCGCCGCCTGGCGTCGCCGGCACCGCGACCAGGCCACCGTGGACTCGTGGCGGTACCGGGACAGTTGGACGC
>NZ_JAGPXV010000296.1:0-7170 GCF_018070405.1 Micromonospora sp. D75 | reverse complement strand
GCCGCAGACCCGGCATGGCGCCGGGGGAGAGCATCCGCATCCGGCGGGCCAGCGAGACCACCGAGGGCACCGAGAACCAGTGTGTGATCCGTCGTTCGTTGACGAACCGCACCGGCGTCAGCACCTCGTCGGGCTGCGGCACCACGAGCGTGGCGCCGCCGCCCCAGGCGACGAACATGTCGAAGACGGACGGGTCGAAGGTCAGGTCGAAGGTCTGCGACAGCCGGTCGCCCGGGCCGACCGGGTAGCGGTCCCGGCAGCACGTGAGGAACGCGTCGACGTTGCGGTGCCGGATCGGCACGCCCTTGGGTCGCCCGGTCGAGCCGGAGGTGAACAGCAGGTACGCCACGTCGTCCGGCGCCACCGGGGCGGCCGGCGGCGGGACGCCCGGCGCGCCGTCGAGGCGTACGGTCACGGCGTCGCCCGCGACCTGCGCCGCCGTCGCGGCGCCGGCGTCGTCGACCACCAGCGCGTCCACCCCCGCGTCCCGGCACAGCCGGGCGGTGCGGGCCGGTGGGAAGGCCGGGTTGAGCGGCACCACCACCGCTCCGGCGCGCAGCGCGGCCAGATAACCGGCGTACGCGGGCAGGCTGCGGGCGGCCAGCAGGCCGACCGCGCGCGGGCGTCGGCCCACCTCGGTGTGGATCCGGCCGGCGAGGCCGTCGGCGAGGTCGCGCAGCCGGCGGTAGGTCACCGGCTCCCCGCCGACCTCCAGCGCGACCGCCTCCGGCACCCGTGCCGCGGTTCGCTCGAACCACTGGTAGAGACTCACGGCGTAGCTCCCTTCGCTGTGCTGTCGTCGATCGGCGTCCCGCCGCCACCGGGCGCGGGACGCCCTCAGGTCACCGCGCCGGCCAGCTCGTCGGCGTGGTCGGCGATGCCGGCGAGCATCGCTCCGGTTGCTCCACCGGCGATGCCGAACATGGCCGCCTCGGTGCGCAGCTGCGCCTCCCCGCCGTCGCGGAACGCGTCCGCGCCGCGCAGGCGCACCGCCTCGGCGGCGACCCGGTCCACGGTCTCGGCGGCGCTGACCTTGAGCAGCATCCCGGTGACCGCGGACGGGACGGCCGCCGGCGCGTCCAGCAGCGGCGCGCACAGCGCGTCGAGCTGGTGCGTGGCGACCAGGCACCGGGCGTACCGCTCGCGGACGGCCGGGCGGTCCCACAGCGTGCCCGCCCCGGCCGGCCGGCGCCGCAGCCAGTCGCGCAGGCCCGCCAGCATCCGGTGGCACATGGCCCGGGCCCACAGTGCCCCGGCGACCCGTTCGACGCCGACCTGCCGGGCGAACCCGGCCAGCGCCCGGCCGGGGCGGCCCAGTACGGCGTCCGGGGCCAGCGCCACGCCGGCGAAGCGCAGGTGGCCCACGCCGGACCCGGCGAACGCCCGGCCGGCGGATCCGACTGTCACGCCGGGCGCGTCGGCCGGCGCCAGCACCCAGCAGAAGCTGGTGAAGTGCCGCGCCTCGCGGTGCCGGGCCAGCACCAGCGCCGCGTCGCAGCTCGTCGCGTTGGTGATCCAGTCCTTGCCACCGTCCAGGACGGCGCCGTCGTCGCCCAGCTTCACCCGGGTCGTGGCGTCGAGCAGGTCCGATCCCGACCCGGCGGCGTCGGTGACGGCCAGCGCCACCACGGTCTCGCCGCGCAGCATCCCGCGTCGCGCGCGCTCGGCCGGCCCGGTCGCGCCGGCCAGCAGCGGCAGCACCGTGGCGACCTGGACGCAGACCGACAGCGTCACGCCGAGCGGGCACCGGGCGTCCAGCTCGGTGAGCAGGGCCGACAGCCGCCGGGGGTCGGGCTGGACGCCGTCGGCGTAGAGCGCCTCGATGGTCCCGGCGGCGCCCAGCGCGCGCCACACCGCACCCGGGTCGGTGGGGTCCACGCCGGACAGCGCGGCGCCCGCCGGGGCGGCGTGGTCCCCGGCCGACGTCGGTGTCGCCCTCGGCTCAGGCAAGACGCACCCCCGGGTCGCGCAGTGACAGCGCCCCGTTCGCCAGGCGCAGCCGGTCGTTCGCGTAGTTCAGCGAGGCCGAGCGCAGATCCCGGAACGTGCGCTCCAGCGCCAGCGGCGAGTCGGTCAGGTAGCCGTGGCGCAGGCCCGCCAGCTCGACCAGTTCGTGCGCGGCGGCGAAGGACTCCTCGGCCGCGCGGATCTTCAGCGTGTTGAGCAGCAGTTGCACCGGCGCCGCCGACATGTCCGGCGCGTCGGTGACCACCGAGACGGTGTGCCGCAGCAGCGCGTGCGCCGCGTCCAGCCGGGCCCGGATCCCGGCCAGCCGCAGCAGCACCAGCTCGGAGGAGGGGGCGAACTGCCGCCGTCCCGCCTCGCTGCGGGCGTGCCGCAGCACCCGGGCGTACGCGCCGGCCGCCGCCCCGATCCAGGCCGCCGCCCAGCCGACGTGCGCCAGCGGCGCGAAGACAGTGGTGGCGATCTCCCGGAACCCGCCGTGTTCGCCGATCACCTGCCACTGCGGCACCGCGCCGCGCAGCCGCATCGGGACGCTGTGCGTGGCCCGCATGCCCAGCGGGCGCCACCCGCCGGTGACCTCGACCTCCACCTGGTCCCGGTCGGCGTAGACCAGGTCCACCTGGGCCGCCGAGCCGGCGCCCGGGGCGCGGGTGGTGATCAGGAAGGCGTCCGCGTACGGGCCGCCGGTGACGATCGGGGCCTGCCGGTCGACGCGCAGCATCTCGCCGTCGTGCTCCAGCGCCGACTCGGCGGTCAGCAGGTGACCGCCCTTGCCGGCCTCGGTGGTGACCGAGCCGAGATACCGCTCGCCCCGGGCCACCGACGGCAGCACCTCGGCGCGCAGCTTCTCCCCGCCGTACGCGGTGATCGCGGCGACCTGCTGGCAGTGCATGGCGAAGACCATCGCCACCGACATGTCCACCCGGCCCAGTGCCAGCGTGACGTCGACCAGATCCGGCAGGGTCCCGCCGGCGCCGCCCTCGGCGACCGGGACCAGCAGCCCCAGCAGCCCGGTACGGCGCATGGCGGCCAGCGCCTCGGTGGGGAAGGCTGCGGTCTCGTCGGCCTCCCGGGCGTGCTCCGCCGCGATCTCGGCGACGGTCTCGACGGCCGGGGCGTACCCGGCGACGGCCGTCATCGGGAACCACCACCGACCGGTGTGCGCAGCTCCTCGACCACGCCCCACAGCCCGCCAGCGGTGGCGAACGTGGAGTCGACCAGCTTGTCGTCGGGCACGGCGACCCCGAACGTCTCCTCGATGGCGAACAGCAGCTCGATCTCGCGCATGGAGTCCAGGCCCAGGTCGCGCAGCCGGGCGTCCTCGGTGATCTCCTCCTTGCCGGCGAACTTGAGGAACGGCCGGAGCAGCTCGGTGAATTCGGTGTTCATGACGTCACCTTTCTTCTCGTGGTTCGTCAGTGGCTCCCGGCGCGTCGACCGGGTGCCGTGTCAGGGTCAGCCGGGACGTCTCGACGACGCGGTCGCCGTCGCAGACGACCTCGACCGGCGCCGGGTGGCCGAGGAAGGCCAGCAGGCTCGCCGAGAGCCCGTACGCCCCGACGTTCGGCACGGCGAGCACGTCGCCGGGCCGTACGTCGGGCAGGCTCGCGGCTCGGGCCCAGGTGTCCAGCGGCGTGCACAGCGGCCCGGCGACGATCGCGGCCTCCAGTGGCGCGCCGTCGCGGTCGTCAGCGGCGTGCAGGGCGGGCACGAGCGGCGGCAGCCGGCGCAGGCCGGACATCCCGCCGAGGTGGTTGATGCCGGACTCCAGCACCACCACCGGCGTGCCCTGCGACCGCTTGACGTCCAGCACCCGGGTCAGCAGCGTGCCGGCGGTGGCGGTGAGGAACCGTCCCGACTCGAAGGCCACCGCGGGCGCGCCGTCGCGCCAGCCGGGGAAGAGCCCGTCCAGGGCCGGGCCGACCCGGTCGGCGAGGCCGGTCAGGTCCGCGTTGTGGCCGGGCCGGGCGAACGGCGCGCCGAAGCCGCCGCCGAGGTCGAGCAGGGTCAGGTCGATGCCGAGCAGGTCCCGCAACCGCCGGGCGGTACGCGCCGCGGCGGTGAACTGGGACACCAGCGCGTCCACCGAGTCGACGTTGCTGCCGGTGTAGAGGTGGAACCCGCGTACCGGGGCCGACGGGCGGGAGCGGAACCGGTGCGGTTCCCGCTCGATCCAGTCGGCGTCGGCGCCGAACTGGGACGCGACGCCGGTCATGGTGAGCCCCTGACCCGGGTTGGGCACCCGGTCGTTGACCCGCAGCAGGCAGCGCAGTTCGACGCCGTGCGCGGCGGCGATCCGGTCGGCCTGGTCCAGGCCCTCGGGAGAGTCGACGGAGAACCAGCGGACCCCGGCACGCACCGCCTCGGTCACCTCGGCGTCGCGCTTGCCCGGTCCGGTGTAGAGCATGCGGTCACCCGGCACGCCGGCCCGCAGCGCCGCGGCCAGCTCGCCCGGCGAGCAGATCTCCGCGTCGCAGCCGGCGGTGTGCAGCGCCGCGACCAGTGCCGGGTGCGGGTTGGCCTTGAGCGAGTAGAACAGCCGGCTCGGCGCGGGCAGCGCAGCGACCAGGGCGGCGTGGCTGGCGCGTACCCGGGCCAGGTCGTAGCGGTAGGCCGGGGTGTCGAAGGGCAGGTCAGCCATTGTGCTCACCCGCCAGCCGGGCCAGCGCCCGCCGGTCCACCTTGCCGTTGCCGGTGAGCGGCAGGTCGGGCAGCACGACGCAGCGCGCCGGCACCTTCATCTCCTCCAGCTGCTCCCGTAGCCGGCGCAGCACGTCGGCGGGGGTGAGCGCGGCCACCACGAACAGCGTCGCGCCGTCGTGGCCGTCGGCCGGCGGCAGCACCCCGGCCGCGGCCACGCCGTCGACCCGGTACGCCGCGGCCTCCACCTCGGTGGCGCTGACCCGGGGGCCCTTCTCCTTGGAGTCGTCGGCGCGCCGGCCGGCGAAGTGGACGTACCCGTCGTCGTCCACGTGGCCGTGGTCGCCGGTGTGCAGCCACTGTGAAGATCTCGGTGCCGGGCAGCGCCCGCCCGCAGGCGCCGGGCCGGCGCAGGTCGGCGTCCGGCGGCATGATCGCCGCGCGTTTGCACTCGGTGAGGCCGAACATGAGCTGGACGCTCAGGCCGGGCAGCAGCCGGCGCAGGCCGGCCAGCACCTCCGGGGGCATGGCGGCGCCGGTGTTGGTGAGCAGGCGCAGCGGCGGGCGCGGCGCGCCCGCCCGGCCGAGCAGCCGCAGCAGGTTGATCGCCAGCGACGGCACGCAGGGCAGCACCGTGGCGCCGGACTCGACCAGGCTCACCAGCAGGCGGCCACCGGTCTCCGCGCTGTCGCCCAGGCGCAGCCGGGCGCCGGCGACGGTGCTGAGGAAGATCTGGTAGAGGCCGTAGTCGAACGACGGCGGCAGCAGGACGTGCACCACGTCGTCGGGCCGGTAGCGCAGCTCCGACTGGATCGCCCGGACGGCGAACGTGACCTGGGCGTGCGTGGAGACCACGGCCTTCGGCATGCCGGTGCTGCCGGAGGTGTAGATCAGGCAGACCGGGTCGACGGCGAGCGGGGCCGGGCCGGTGGGCGCGTCGCCGATCGCCGTGGCGGACGCGGCGTGCCGCGCCTCGGCCGCGCCTCGCACCGGGACGCCGCGGGCGCGGGACAGGCCGGTCAGGACCGGGTCGTCGGTGAGGACCAGGACCGGTTCGGCGTCGTCCAGCACGTGGGCGAGGGCGACCTCGGGGGCCGGCGTCCGGAGAACGACGAAGACCGCGCCGGTACGGGCGACCGCGTACAGCAGCGCCGGCAGCGTCGCGTCGGCGGGCAGCGCCACCAGCACCCGGTCGCCGCGCCGGACGCCCTGCCCGCGCAGCCAGCCGGCCAGGCGCAGACTGTCGGCCCGCACCTGACGGTACGTGCGCTCGACGGTCCCGTCCCCGGCGGCGGGCGCGTCGGGGCGCGCGCCGGCGGTGCGGTCCAGCAGGTCGTGCAGCAGTTCGGCACTCATCGGGCACCTCCGGTGGCGGCGCCGAACATGGCGCACAGGGAGCCGACGTCGCGCAGGTCGGCCGCGGAGAGCGCGGTGGCCGGAACCTCGACGCCGAGCCGCCGCTCGACCCGGTCGATGACGTCCACCAGCCGGAACGAGTCGAAGCCGGGAAGCTCCCGGAGCACGTCGGTGGTGCGCAGCGTCGAGCCGTCCAGGTCCAGGGTTTCGCCGAGCGCGCCGAGCACCGCGGCGCGTACGCCCTCTCCACCTGCCGGGTCCGGCGCGGGCGGCACGGCGTCGTGGCCGGGCGTGGCGGCCGGTTCGGCGATCGACTCCAGCGCGTCGAGGTGGTCGGAGATCAGCTCGCCGAGCGCGTCCGCCAGTTCCGGCGCGGCCGGCCGGCCCGCCTGGGCCCGTCGCAGCGCCACGTAGCTGCGCGTGGCGAGCTGCTGCCAGCGCGCGGCCTGCCCGGCCAGCGCGGCGGCGGCCTCCGGCGCGACCGCCGCGAGCCAGCGTTCGTGCAGGTCGCGGGCGCGGGCCAACAGCCAGACGTCGAGCACGAAGCGGTGCAGCCCGGACACGGTGTCCAGGGCGGCGCCGGTGCGGTCCAGGTAGCGGGCGATCTCCGGGCGGGCCCGGCGAGCCCGGGCGGCGTTGCCGGCGAGCATGGCGGGCACGTCGATCGCCGGCGCCGGGTGCGCTGTCACCGCCAGCGTGTGCGCGCCGCCGGCCAGCGCCGCGTCGAACGCGGCGGTGGGCAGCCGCCACACGCCGGGCCGCGCGGGGCCCCAGGCGGTGTCGTTGTGGTACGCGTCGACCACTGTGACCTGATCCGGCCCGGCCTCGGTGGCGAGGAAGCTGTGCCGCATGTGCTCGTGCCCGTGGTAGGGACACCACGGCAGGTCGTACGCGTCGGCGGTGACGTAGAGCGGCTGGCCGGGCGCGCACAGGCGGCGGACCTGCGGGCCGTCGAGCTGCATCCACCGGCCCTCGACGCGCAGGCCCAGCAGGTCGACCGCTTCGGCGGCCCGGTCGTCCGAGGTCGCCTCGACGGAGATCAGAGCGTCCTGATCCCGGGTGCGGAACCCGTACCGGGCGCCGAGGGCGAGATGGCTGCCGGACCCGTTCGCGTAGTCGGCGAGCAGAGCGAAGCTCGTCTGGAGACAGTCCAGCGCGGTCGCGTGCAGACCGGTCAGGATCGGCGTCCACACCGGATCCGTGCTCGGC
>NZ_JAGPXV010000295.1:0-7188 GCF_018070405.1 Micromonospora sp. D75 | reverse complement strand
GTCAACTTCGGCCAGGTCAACATGCTGCTGCTGTTCCTGGTGGCGGTGGACCTGCTGTGGCTGCTGCCGGCCCGCAGCCGCTGGGCGGGCGTGGGCATCGGCCTGGCCACCGCGATCAAGCTGACGCCCGGCATCTTCATCGTCTACCTGCTGGTCACCGGCCGCTGGCGGGCCGCCGCCACGTCGGTCGGCACGGCTGCCGTCGCCACGCTCGTGGCCGCCGGTCTCTTCCCGGACGCCTCCCGGGAGTTCTGGACCGAGGCGCTGTGGAACACCGACCGGGTCGGTGAACTGGCGTTCGTCTCCAACCAGTCGCTGCGCGGGGTGGTGGCCCGGCTCGACCCGCAGCACCCCAGCACGATCGCCTGGCTGGCGCTCGTACTCCTGACGCTCGTGGTGTGGGCGTGGCGGTCGCGGGCGGCGGTGGCCGCCGGCGACGAGGCCACCGGCCTGGCCCTGACCGGCGCCGTGATGTGCCTGGTCAGCCCGGTCACCTGGGTGCACCACCTGGTGTGGCTGCTGCCCGGGTTGATCCTGCTCGTGGACAACGGCATGGCGGCGCCCGCGCGCAGCCGGCGGCGCCGTCTGCTGCTGGCCGCCGCGTTGATCGGGTACGCGCTGCTGTGTAGCCGGATCGTCTGGGCCTGGGAGAAGGACTTCACCGGCGTGGACGGCTTCCTCGGCAGCAACACGTACGTGTGGATCAGCCTGGCGTTGCTGCTGGGGCTGCCGATCCGGCGCTGGCTCACCCCGGACGGCGGTGGGCGTCCCGGCGGGGAGGTCCCGGCCGGGTCAGCCTCCGGCGGTGTAGCGCAGCTCGCGGAGCAGGAGCGGGGGGAGTCCGCCGGACAGCGGCACCGGATAGGTGGACTCCTCGCCGTCCGGTGAGTGCCCGGCCCGCTCGTAGAAGCGGCGCGCCCGGGCGTTGTCGGCGAGCACCCAGAGCCGGTACCCGGTCCAGCCCCGCTCGGCCAGGCCGTCCCGGGCCGCCGCGAGCAGCGTCCGGGCGACACCCGAACCCCAGTACGCGGGCTCCACGTAGATCGCCAACAGCTCACCGTGCGCCGGGTCCAGGTCGCCGCGGTCCTGGTTGTTCCGGTACGGCCCGAACGTGGTGAACCCGACGATCGTGCCGCCGTCCTCGGCGACGAGCGTGGTGAACGGGTGCTCCGGGTCGGCGGTGCCGAGGTCGCGGCGGCGCTGGGCCCAGGCGGCCGGGTTCAGCCGGGCCAGCACCTCCGTGGGCATGATCCCGGCGTAACCGGACTGCCATCCGTGGACGTGCACCCGGGCGATCGCCTCGGCGTCGTCCGGTTCCTCCCGGCGAATGGTGAGCATCTGTCCGTTCTATGCCCAGACGGGCGATCGGTCCAGCCGCCGCTCCCGGTGTCGTTCCGCTGGATTAGGGTCGCCGGCGATGGCCGTACCGGAATCGCTCTCCCTCGCCCAGGCCCGCCGGATCGCCCTGGCCGCCCAGGGCTTCGCCGACCCGGCGCCTGCCGGCGTGCCCACCCGGCGGCACCTGCGCCGGGTGCTCGACCGGGTCGGGCTGATCCAGATGGACTCGGTGAACGTGCTCCAGCGGGCGCACTACCTGCCGCTCTACAGCCGGCTCGGGCCCTACCCGACCGCGCTGCTGGACACCGCCGCCTACCGCCGCCCGCGTGAGCTGTTCGAGTACTGGGCGCACGAGGCGTCGCTGGTGCCGGTCGGGCTGCACCCGGCGCTGCGCTGGCGGATGGCGAAGGCCCGCGACGAGGCGTGGGGCGGCATGCGCCGGATCGCCCAGGAGCAGCCCGGGCTGGTCGCCTGGGTCCGCGACGAGGTGGCCGCCCGGGGGCCGTTGACCGCGGCCGAGATCGAGCACGACGCGCCCCGGGAGACCGGCAACTGGGGCTGGAACTGGTCCGCCGTGAAGCGGGCGCTGGAGTTCCTGTTCTGGGCCGGCGAGGTCACCGCCGCCGAGCGCACCAACTCGTTCGCCCGCCGCTACGACCTGCCCGAGCGGGTGCTCCCGGCCGCCGTGCTGGACGCGCCCACCCCGACCGACGCCGAGGCGTACCGGACGCTCGTCTCGATCGCGGCCCGCTGCCTCGGCGTGGCCGCCGAGCCGGAGCTGCGCGACTACTTCCGGCTGCCGGTGGCCGGGGCGCGGCAGGCGGTGGCCGACCTGGTCGAGGCGGGCGAGCTGACCCCGGTCACCGTGCAGGGCTGGCGGCACCCCGCCTATCTGCACGCCGACGCCCGGATGCCCCGCTGGGTACGCGGCAACACGCTGGTCAGCCCGTTCGACCCGCTGGTCTGGGAGCGGGCGCGCACGGAGCGGCTGTTCGGCTTCACCTACCGGATCGAGATCTACGTGCCCGCGCCGCAGCGGGTGTACGGCTACTACGTGCTGCCGTTCCGCCAGGGCGAGCGCTTCACCGCCCGGGTCGATCTCAAGGCCGACCGGAAGGCCGGCGTGCTGCTGGTGCCGGCCGCCTGGGTCGAGCCGGGCGCCGACCCGGGGGAGACCGCTGTGGCGCTCGCCGCCGAGCTGTACCGGCTGGCCGGGTGGCTCGGCCTGGACGCGGTCGCCCCGCCCGCCGCAGGCGACCTCGCGGGGCCGCTGGCCGCCGCGCTGGTGGGCGTGGCCGGTGTACGGTGAGCGCGTGACGAGCGTTGACCGGCCTGCCACCGAGCCCGACCCGCACGCCCACAGTGAGCCGCACGTCCACGCTGGGCCGCACGCTCCCGACGGGTCGTGGCAGGGGCCGTACCCGGTCGCGTACCAGCCGGTCGAGACCGACCGGTTCACCCGTATGGTCCTGCGCCTGCACGCCCGCGCCCCGCGCTGGGCGGTGCCGCTGGCCGCGCTCGGCTGCGTCGTCCTCGGCCTGGCGTACGCGATGATCAGCAACCCGACGCAGAGCGACCCGGACGCCCGTCCGACCTGCCTGCTCAAGCTCACCACCGGGCTCGACTGCCCGGGCTGCGGCGGGACCCGCGCGCTCTGGTACGTGCTGCACGGCGACCTGCCGGCCGCCGCCCGGCACCACTTCCTGTTCGTGTTCGCGCTGCCGTTCCTGACCTGGCTCTTCGTGACCTGGGCCGGCAACCGGGCGTTCGGCTGGAAGCTGCCCGAGCCGCGGTTCAGCCCCAAGGCGATCGGGTTGTTCCTGGCCGCCTGGGGGGTCTTCTCGGTGGCCCGCAACCTGCCGTGGGCGCCCTTCACCTCGCTCTACGTCTAGCCTCCCACCGAGGGACCGCGCTGACGCGAGGGCCGGGAGATCTTGGACACCCGGGCTGAGCTGGGCGGCAGGTCGGCCGCGCGCCCGATTTCCGCGCCGGGCGAGGGCCAACTACAGTCCCAGGAATGCCGGAGATGGTGCAGCCCCAGGTCAAGTTGATCGCGTGGACCCAGTTCCAGGCGCCCGAAGAGGTGCCCTGGTCCACCGACGCCGACGGCGGGCAGGCGCTCGCCGAGTTCGCCGGCCGGGCCTGCTACCAGAGCTGGAAGAAGCCGAACCCGGCCACCGCCACCAACGCGGGCTACCTGGCGCACATCCTGGAGGTCGGCCACCTGAGCGTGCTGGAGCACGGCTCGGTGAGCTTCTACTTCAGCGGCGTGTCGCGGTCGTTCACGCACGAGCTGATCCGGCACCGGCACTTCTCCTACTCGCAGCTCTCCCAGCGCTACGTGCCGGAGCGGGACGCGGCGATGGTCGAGCCGTCGGTGATCGCCGACGACCCGGAGCTGCACAAGAAGTTCGTCGAGGCCACCGACGCGGCGGTGCGGGCGTACACCGAGTTGCTGGAGGGGCTGGAGGCCCGCTTCACCGACGAGCCCAACCCGACGCTGCGCCGCAAGCAGGCGCGCCAGGCGGCGCGGGCGGTGCTGCCGAACGCCACCGAGACGCGGATCGTGGTGACCGGCAACTACCGCGCGTGGCGGCACTTCGTCAAGATGCGCGCCACCGAGCACGCCGACGTGGAGATCCGCGAGCTGGCGGTGGAGTGCCTGCGGCAGCTCAAGGGCGTCGCGCCGAACGTGTTCGCCGACTTCGAGATCTCCACCCTGCCCGACGGCACCGAGGTGGCGGCGTCCCCGTACGCCGAGTGACCTGTCGCCCTTCGCCGCCGGGTCACCGGTGGTCGTCCGCTAGGTTGTGAGCATGACGCACGACCACTCCGCCGCCCCGAGCCGGGGCGCGTCGCGCCCGTTCGGGCGAGTGATGACGGCCATGGTGACCCCGTTCACGCCGGACGGCGGGCTCGATCTCGCCGGCGCCGCCCGGCTGGCCGAGTACCTCGTGGACGAGCAGCGCAACGACGCGCTGGTCCTCAACGGCACCACCGGTGAGTCACCGACCACCACCGACGCGGAGAAGGAGTCGCTGATCCGCGCCGTGGCCGAGGCGGTGGGCGACCGGGCCCGCATCGTCGCCGGGGTGGGCACCAACGACACCCGGCACACAGTCGAGCTGGCCACCCAGGCCGAGAAGGCCGGCGCGCACGGCCTGCTGGTGGTGACGCCCTACTACAACAAGCCGCCGCAGGCCGGGCTGCTGCGTCACTTCACCACCGTCGCGGACGCCACCGGCCTGCCGGTCATGCTCTACGACATCCCGCACCGCTCCGGCGTGGAGATCGCCACCGAGACGCTGGTGAAGCTGGCCGAGCACGGCCGCATCGTGGCAGTGAAGGACGCCAAGAGCGACCTGACCGCCACCTCCTGGGTGCTGGCCCGCAGCGACCTCGCGTTCTACAGCGGCGAGGACGCGCTCACCCTGCCGATGCTGTCGATCGGCGCGGTCGGCGTGGTCGGCACCTCCACCCACTTCACCGGCGCGCCGACCAAGCAGATGATCGAGGCGTTCGAGGCGGGCGACAACGCCCGGGCGCTCGCCCTGCACCGGCAGTTGCTGCCGCTCTACACCGGCATCTTCCGCACCCAGGGCACGATCCTGGTCAAGGCGGGTCTCGCGGCCCAGGGCCGCCCGGCCGGCCCGGTGCGACCGCCGCTGGTGGACGCCACCGGCGACGAACTGGCCCAGCTGCGCGCCGACTGCGCGGCGGCGGGCCTGCCCCTGCCCGAATGAACAAACGACACGACGGACGCCGCGCGACGGCGTCGCAGAATGAGGTGACGCGTGACCGAGGCGCACATCGAGGGTGAGCTGCCCCCGCCGCTGCCCGAGGGCGGCCTGCGGATCATCCCGCTCGGCGGACTCGGCGCCATCGGCCGGAACATGACCGTCTTCGAGTACGACGGCAAGCTGCTCATCGTCGACTGCGGGGTGCTGTTCCCCGACGTCGAGCAGCCGGGCGTGGACCTGATCCTGCCCGACTTCGGCCCGATCCTGGACCGGCTGGCCGACGTGCAGGCGATCGTGCTCACGCACGGCCACGAGGACCACATCGGCGCGGTGCCGTACCTGCTCGCGCACAAGCCGGACATCCCGCTCGTCGGCTCCCAGTTCACGCTCGCGCTGGTCGAGGCGAAACTGGCCGAGCGGCGGATCCAGCCGTACACGCTGACCGTGCGGGAGGGCGGCCGGGAACGGCTGGGCCCGTTCGAGTGCGAGTTCTTCGCGGTGAACCACTCGATCCCGGACGCGCTGGCGGTGGCCATCCGTACGCCCGCCGGCCTGGTGCTGCACACCGGCGACTTCAAGATGGACCAGCTTCCGCTGGACGGGCGGATCACCGACCTGGCCGGGTTCGCCCGGCTCGGCGCCGAGGGCGTCGACCTGCTGCTGTCGGACTCGACGAACGCGGAGATCCCCGGCTTCGTCACGCCGGAGAAGGAGATCGGCCCGGTCCTCGACTCGATCTTCGCGAAGGCCAAGGGGCGGATCATCGTCGCCTCGTTCGCCTCGCACGTGCACCGGGTGCAGCAGGTCTTCGACTCGGCGGTCGAGCACGGCCGCAAGGTGGCGCTGATCGGCCGGTCCATGGTCCGCAACATGGGCATCGCCCGCGACCTGGGCCTGCTGAACATCCCGCCCGGCCTGGTGGTCGGGATCGAGGAGGCCACGAACCTGCCGCCCGAGCAGATCGTGCTGATGTCCACCGGTTCGCAGGGCGAGCCGATGAGCGCGCTGGGCCGGATGGCCAGCGGCGACCACCGGCACATCACCATCGCGCCCGGCGACACCGTGGTGCTGGCGTCCTCGCTGGTGCCCGGTAACGAGACCTCGGTCTACCGGGTGATCAACCGGCTGGCCCGTGCCGGTGCCGTGGTGGTGCACAAGGACGTGGCGAAGGTGCACGTCTCCGGCCACGCCCCGGCCGGCGAGCTGCTCTACCTGCTCAACGTCGTCCGCCCGAGCAACCTGATGCCGGTGCACGGCGAGTGGCGGCACCTGCGGGCGCACGCCCGGCTCGGCATCGAGTCCGGCGTCGCGCCGGACCGGGTCGTGCTCTGCGAGGACGGCGACGTGGTCGACCTGGTCGAGGGCCGCGCGAGCCTGGTCGGCCGGGTCAAGAGCCGGTACGTCTACGTCGACGGCCTCGCCGTCGGCGACGTCAGCGAGTCGCTGCTCACCGAGCGGCGGATCCTCGGCGACGGCGGTTTCATCGCCGCGACGGTCGTGGTCGACTCGGTCACCGGCAAGGTGGTCGCCGGGCCGACCGTCTCGGCGAAGGGCTTCTCCGAGGACCCGGCCGCCTTCAACGCGGTGGTTCCGCTGGTCACCGAGGCGCTGAACCGGGCCGCCGCGGACGGCATCACCGACCCGCACCAGCTCCAGCAGATCGTCCGCCGCACCGTCGGACGCTGGGTCAACGACGCGTACCGCCGTCGGCCGATGATCGTCCCGACAGTCGTCGAGGTCTGACCCGACCGCGCCGCGCGCCGGTCCACCGTCCACGGTGGGCCGGCGCCGTCGCTTTCCGGGTACGTCCCGACACGCCGCGTCGAAACCCTCCGGTAACCCTCATCCGATCGGCGTCCGTCTCCGTACTCCGGGACGGCCGGCGTGCCCCTGCGCCGGCCGGGAGGAGCGTGGCGGATGGACCGCAGACGGATGACAGCCATCGGCGTACTGGTGGCGGCGGCCGGGTTGACGGCGGCGGTGACCGTACCGTCGTTCGCCGGCGAGG
Source organism: Micromonospora sp. D75 (assembly GCF_018070405.1). NCBI lineage: Bacteria > Bacillati > Actinomycetota > Actinomycetes > Micromonosporales > Micromonosporaceae > Micromonospora > Micromonospora sp. D75. The sequence goes on along the minus strand of NZ_JAGPXV010000295.1, from coordinate 102 downwards.
AACCCCGGCGGGCCGCGCCGGCCACCGACGGCGTCGCCCCGGAGGTCCTGGACGCGATGGGCCGCGACCTCTCCCTCACCCGTGACCAGGCGGTGAAGCGGC
>NZ_JAGPXV010000294.1:0-7243 GCF_018070405.1 Micromonospora sp. D75 | reverse complement strand
GGCGACCGTGACCCGCGCAGGGATCAAGCCTGACCGCCCGGAGCCGGGCACGGTCGCCCCCGGCCCTCAACCGCAACCGACCTCTCAGACAGGCTCGGTGACGAAGTCGATCAACCGCTCCATCGCGTTGATCAGCGGCGTCTCCACGTCGGCGAAACTGTCCACCCGGGACAGGATGTGCCGCCACATGTCAGCCGGCTCGGCCACCCCGAGCGCCGCGCAGACCCCCTCCTTCCAGGGCTGCCCCGGCGGCACCACCGGCCAGGCCGCGATGCCCAGGGCCGCCGGGCGTACCGCCTGCCACACGTCGACGTACGGGTGCCCGGTGACCAGCATGTGCGGCGAGTTGACCCGGGCGACGATCCGGCTCTCCTTCGAGCCGGGCACCAGGTGGTCGACCAGTACGCCGAGTCGGCGGCCGGGGCCGGGCGCGAACGCGCGTACCTCGTCGGCGAGCGCGTCGATGCCGTCCAGCGGTTCCACCACGACGCCTTCGATGCGCAGGTCGTCGCCCCAGATCCGCTCGACCAGCGCGGCGTCGTGCACGCCCTCGACCCAGATCCGGCTGGCCTTGGCGACCTGCGCCCGTACGCCGTCCACAGCGATCGAGCCGGACGCGGTACGGCGGCGCGCGGCGGGCACCGGGGCGCGGGCCGGCCGCCGCAGCGTGACCGGCCGGCCGTCGAGCAGGAACGCGGCGGGAAGCAGCGGGAAGTTTCGCCGTCGCCCGTGCCGGTCCTCCAGCACCACCGCGCCGGTGTCGAAGCCGACCACCGCGCCGCAGAACCCGGAGTCGGCGTCCTCGACCACCAGGTCCGGCTCGGCGTCGACCTCGGGGGTCACCTTCCGTCGCCGCCAGTCGCCGGCCAGCACGTCGCCGTCGTATCGCCCCGCCATGCCGGAGACGCTAGCCACGACCTCGGCGTGTCGCTCGCCGACGCGCCGACCGGGGCGTCATCCGTCGGCACGAAACGGTGCGAAGGGGTTAGTTGGGGGCAGGTCGCGCCACCGGAGCGGCAGCCGAGACAGCAGCGGCGCGGAGCACGTACCCTTTCGGCATGTCCTCCCCCGCAGCGGGCGCGGCCACACTGGCTCCGCGCCGGTCGAGCCGGTTCGTCGCCTGGGTGCGTGCCTGGCGAGCCGGCCTGGTGCCGTTCGACGAGGTGGCCGACGCGGTCGCCGGCGACGAGGAGCACCTGGTCGCCGACGCACCCGGCACCTGGACCGACGTGTCCCTGCGGGAGGCGCTGCCCAGCCTGGCCAAGCACTCCCCGGACGACATCCGCCTGGTGCTGCCCGCGCCGGGCGACCCGCGCGGCCTGCCCGGCCCGGGCGCGTTCGCCGGGGCGGCGCTGGTGGCCGGCGAGGCGGTGGTGGCCAGCGGCATGGGGTTGGTGCCGGAGGTCCGCACGCACACCTCCGGGTCGGGGATGACCTGGGAGACAGTGCTCTGGCGGGTCCACCCGCTGCCGGCGGACGCGCCGAAGGCGTCCCTGTCCACGCCCGGCGCGGCGGAGGCCGAGGCGGAACTCTCCGCGGTGCTCGCCGAGACGACAGCCACGCTGACCCGCCTCGACGTCGCGCAGTGGCGGCCCGAGCTGGCCGGTGCGCTCGCCGCGTTGCGCCGCCCGGACGGAGGCACCGACCTCCCGCCCGGCTTCGACCCGCGGGCCCGCCGGCTGTTCGCGCGCGCCGCCGTACTCGATCGGGTGCTGGCGCTGGCCGGGGAGAGCGCGCCCGGCGGCGCGGTGAACACCTACGAGGCGCAGCAGCGCGACGCGGCGCTGCGGCCGCTGACCACCGCCTGCCGGCAGGCCCTGGTGGCCGCCTGCAACGCGCCGCTGCGGCTGTAGAACCCCGGCTCAGACCTCGTCGATCAGGTCGGCCACCGAGTCGACGATCCGCGACGGACGGTACGGGTACCGCTCGGCCTCGGCCCGGCTGCTGATGCCGGTGAGCACCAGGATCGTCTCCAGGCCGGCCTCCAGGCCGCACAGGATGTCTGTGTCCATCCGGTCGCCGATCATCGCGGTCGACTCGGAGTGGGCGTCGATGGTGTTCAGCGCCGAGCGCATCATCATCGGGTTGGGCTTGCCGACGAAGTACGGGTCGACGCCCGTCGCCTTGGAGATCATCGCCGCCACCGAACCGGCCGCCGGCAGCGCGCCCTCCATCGACGGGCCGGTGGCGTCCGGGTTGGTGCAGATGAACCGGGCGCCGTCGTTGATCAGCCGGATCGCCTTGGTTATCGCCTCGAAGCTGTAGGTGCGTGTCTCCCCCAGCACCACGTAGTCCGGGGCGAAGTCGCTGAGCACGTACCCCACCGCGTGCAGCGCCGTGGTCAGCCCGGCCTCACCGATGACGTACGCGGTCCCGCCCGGCCGCTGGTCGGCCAGGAACTGGGCGGTGGCCAGGGCGGACGACCAGATCGCCTCCTCCGGCACGTCCAGCCCCATCCGGGCCAGCCGGGCCTGGAGGTCACGCGGGGTGTAGATGGAGTTGTTCGTCAGCACCAGGAACGGCTTGCCGGAGGCACGCAGCTTCTTGACGAACTCCGGCGCGCCCGGCACCGGCTGTCCCTCGTGCACCAGCACGCCGTCCATGTCGGTGAGCCAGCTCTGCACCGGCTTGCGGTCAAGCATCGTGTCGTCCCCAGGGGTGTCGTCGGGTCGGGCTCAGGGCCGGCGGGCCGGGGGTACGCAGCACAACGCCGGACAGGTGTCCCAGGCCGGCAGTTCGCCGAGCCGACGGCGCAGCCGCTCGCCGTCCGGGGCGGTGCGTTCCAGCACCAGCTCGCGGACCATCGCCACGAACCGCGGGTCGACGCCCGGGGTGCCGGCGCGGACGAAGTCCAGGCCGAGCTGCTTGGCCGTCTCCAGCGCCTCGGTGTCCAGGTCCCACACCACCTCCAGGTGGTCGGAGACGAAGCCGATCGGGCTGACCACGACGCTCGTCACGCCCTGCTCGGGCAGCGTGGCCAGGTGGTCGTTGACGTCCGGCTCCAGCCACGGCACCTGCGGCGGGCCGGACCGGCTCTGCCAGACCAGGTCGTACGCGAGGTCCGGCGCGGCCGCGGCGTGCACCAGCCGGGCGACCTCCTCGAGCTGGGCGGTGTACCGGCCGCCGTGCGGGCCGGCGCTGGCGGCCGCCGACATCGGGACCGAGTGCGCGGTGAAGACCAGCCGGGTGCTGTCCCGCTTCGCGGGGTCGAGCTGGGCGAGCGCGGCGCGGACCGCGTCGGCGTGCGGCTCGATGAAGCCGGGGTGGTCCCAGAACTGGCGCAGCTTCTCGATCAGCGGGGCGTCCGGGCCGACCGCGGCGCGGGCCGAGGCGATGTCCTCCTGGTACTGCCGGCAGGAGGAGTAGCCGCCGTACGCGCTGGTGACGAACGCCAGCGCCCGGGTGATCCCGTCGTCGCGCATCCGCGCCACCGTGTCGGCGAGCATCGGATCCCAGTTGCGGTTGCCCCAGTAGACCGGCAGGTCGACGCCGTTGGCGGCGAAGTCCGCGCGGATCGCCGCGAGCAGGTCACGGCACTGCTGGTTGATCGGCGACACCCCGCCGAAGTGCAGGTAGTGCTCGGCGACCTCGGCCAGCCGCTCCGGCGGCACCCCCCGCCCCCGGGTGACGTTCTGCAGGAACGGGAGAACGTCCTCGGGCCGCTCCGGGCCGCCGAAGGAGACCAGCACCAACGCGTCGTACGCCATGGGGTCCATTCTTCCTCGCCCGCCGTGACGGTGTGGCGACGCCCCCTGGTCGGCGCGGTGACCACCCGGGCATGGCGTGTTAAGAAGGGCCCCTTCCTATGCGCGAGGCGTTAAGAAGGGGCCCTTCCTTACATCTCAGGCGCCGATGGCGTGGTAGCCGCCGTCGACGTGGACGATCTCGCCGGTGGTGGCCGGGAACCAGTCCGACAGCAGCGCCAGGCAGGCCCGGGCGGCCGGCTCCTGGTCGGTGAGGCTCCAGCCCAGCGGGGCCCGCTCGGTCCAGGCGTCCTCGAACTGGTCGAAGCCGGGGATGGACTTGGCGGCGATGGTGCGCAGCGGGCCGGCCGCGACCAGGTTGCTGCGGATGCCCTGCTTGCCCAGGTGCAGCGCCAGGTAGCGGGAGGCGGACTCCAGCCCGGCCTTGGCCACGCCCATCCAGTCGTAGACCGGCCACGCCTTGGTGGCGTCGAAGGTGAGGCCCACCACGGCGCCGCCAGAGGACATCAGCGGCAGCGCGGCCATGGCCAGGGACTTGTACGAGTAGGTGGAGACCTGGAGCGCGGTGGCCACGTCCGCCCACGGGGCGTCGAGGAAGCCGCCGCCGAGGCAGCTCTGCGGGGCGAACCCGATCGAGTGCACCACCCCGTCCAGGCCGTCGACGTGCTCGCGTACCTTGTCGGCCAGCCCGGCCAGGTGCTCCTCGCTGGTGACGTCCAGCTCGATCACCGGCGCGGGTTCGGGCAGCCGCTTAGCGATCCGCTCCACCAGGGAGAGCCGGCCGTAGCCGGTGAGCACGACCTGGGCGCCGTTCTCCTGGGCGAGTTTCGCCACCGAGAAGGCGATCGAGGCGTCGGTGATGACGCCGGTGACCAGCAGTCGCTTACCGGCGAGAAGTCCGGACATTGCGTGTCTCCTCCGTGCTCTGCTCAGTGACCCATGCCGAGGCCGCCGTCGACCGGGATGACGGCGCCGGTGACGTAGCCGGCCGCGTCCGAGGCGAGCCAGGTGACGACGCCCGCGACCTCGTCCGGGGTGGCCATCCGCCCGGCGGGGATCGCCTTGCGCAGCTCCGCCTTGCGTTCCTCGGGCAGCCCGGCGGTCATGTCGGTGTCGATGAAGCCGGGCGCCACCACGTTCGCGGTGATGTTGCGGCTGCCCAGCTCGCGGGTGATCGAGCGGGCCACACCGACCAGGCCGGCCTTGCTGGCCGCGTAGTTGACCTGGCCCGCGCCACCGTAGAGGCCGACCACCGAGGAGATGAAGATCATCCGGCCCCACCGGTTCCGGAGCATCTTCGTCGAGGCCCGCTTGGCGACCCGGAACGAGCCGCTCAGGTTGGTGTCGAGCACGCGGGTGAACTGTTCCTCGGACATCCGCATGAGCAGCGTGTCGTCGGTGATGCCGGCGTTGGCGACGAGCACCTCCACCGGGCCCAGCTCGGCCTCGACCGCGGTGAACGCGGCGTCGACCGACTCGGCGTCGGTCACGTCACACCGCACCCCGAACAGGCCCTCCGGGGCCTCGCCGCTCCGGTACGTGACGGCCACCCGGTCGCCCTGCTTGGCGAAGGCCTGCGCGATGGCCAGGCCGATCCCCCGGTTGCCGCCGGTCACCAGCACCGTACGGGCCACGGATCCCCCTCTGCTCCAGTGATCTCTCGGTCCGGTCGGAGCCTAGGGGTTACCGGTAGGTAAGCGCTAACCCGAGCAGGTCACACGCCGGCGCCGCCGGGGTCGGCGGCCGCGCGCGCGACACCCGCACACACCGGTGTACGATCACCGGGTCTGCGGGCCGGTCTGCGCCCGCGTTCCGGGCCCCGCCGACCGTAGGAGGTGATCGCTGTGCGAGATAGCGATCCTCCCAGTCGTGGCCGGGCCCACCGTCAGCCCCGCTGAGCCACGGCTCGGTCGACGCGGCTGACCCGCTTCCCGCCCTCCGCACCGCATCCGCTCTCCGGCGCCCACGCCGGGGCGGCCCTGCCGCGCGGCGGAGCACCCGGTCACGACTTCGTGCGCGTACGCCCCGACCCCCCACGGCCCGCACCGGGCCGACTGTCGCCACGGAGCACACCCATGAGCCGTTACGTCGCCCCCCTGGGTTTCACCCTCGCCGCCGTCTGGGTGGCGGTCCTGTTCGTGCTGGCCGGCGGCGGTCACTGACCACCGCCGGCCGGGCCCGGCTCAGACCAGCCGGGACGTCCAGAGCAGACTCAGCCCGCCCGCGCACAGCGCCAGCAGCAGGGCGACGCCCGCGTACCACTGGGTGATCTCGCGCGGCTCCGTCCGGTAGCCGATCGAGCTGCCCATGTCCTGGTAGACCTGCTTCAGCTCGCTGGCCGACGCGGCCTCGTAGAAGAAGCCCTGGGTGGTCTCCGCGAGCTGGGACAGCGCGGTGCGGTCCACCGGCACCCGCTGGAGCTGCCCGCCGATGTCGACCTGGCCCGAGTCGGTGCCGAACGCGATGGTGGACACCGGCACGTTCGCCGCCTGCGCCGCCGCGGCGGCCTCCTCCACCGACCGGCCGGAGGTCCGGTAGCCGTCGGACAGCAGCACGATCCGGGCCGGCGGGATGCCGGCGGCGCCGTCGGCCGGCACCGAGCGGATCGCCTCCAGGCAGGTGAAGACCGCCTCGCCGGTGGCTGTCGCCTCGGCCAGCACCAGCCCGTCGATGGCGGTGTTCACCGCCGCCCGGTCCTTGGTCGGCGGCACCAGCACGTTCGCGGACTTCGCGAACGACACGAGCCCCAGGTTGTAGCTCTCCGGCAGCTCGCCGACGAACTGCTTGGCCGCCTCCTGCGCCGCCTCCAGGCGGTTCGGCGACACGTCGTCGGCCTGCATCGACAGCGACACGTCGATGGCGAGCATGACGGTGGCCCGCTCCAGCGGCTCGCGGGTGTCGATCGCCGGGCGGGCCAGCCCGGTCGCCAGCACCAGCAGGCAGAGCAGGAACGCGGTGGCCGCCACGTGCCGCCGCCAGCCCAGTCCCTTGGGCGCGACGGTACGCAGCAGGTCGACGTTTGTGAACCGCAGCGCGTACTGCCGGCGGTGCAGTTGCCGCCAGACGTACGCGGCGGCGAGGGCGAGCACCGGCAGCACGGCCAGCAGCCACCACGGTTGCAGAAAACGGATCATCGCGTCGTCCCTCGGGTGCGGGCGTGCCGCTGCGCGGCCACGAAACGCACCATGTCCAGCAGCCAGTCTCGGTCGGTACGCAGGCGCAGGTGGGCCGCGCCCGCGGCGCGCAGCTCGGCGGCGATCGCCCCGCGCTGGGCGGCCGCCGCCTCGGCGTACCGGCGGCGCAGCCCCGGGTCGGCGGTCTGCACCTCGTGCAGCTCGCCGCTCTCCGGGTCGACCACCGGCAGCACCCCCACGTCGGGCAGTTCCAGTTCCCGCGGGTCGACCACCTCCACGGCCAGCACGTCGTGGCGGACCCGCAGCTTACGCAGCGGCCGGCCCCACTGCTGCGGCGGCGCGAGGAAGTCGGAGATGACCACCGCCACGCCGCGCCGCCGGGGCGGCCGGTTGAGCATGTCGACG
>NZ_JAGPXV010000293.1:0-7243 GCF_018070405.1 Micromonospora sp. D75 | reverse complement strand
GGAGTGTCATGGCTTGCCCGCCGGTGTGGCGACCACCGCGAGGGCGGCCCGTCGCGCCCGCCGCCCGCGCAGCGAGGTGGCCCCGACCAGCAGCAACGCGATCACGAACATGGCCGTGCCGATCACGTTCACCTGCGGCGGGATGCCCCGCTGGGAGGCGCCCCAGACGTACATGGGGAACGTGACTGTGGTGCCGGCGTTGAAGTTCGTGATGATGAAGTCGTCGAAGCTGAGCGAGAAGGCCAGCAGCGCGGCGGCCACGATGCCCGGCAGCACCAGCGGCAGCGTGATCCGCCGGAACGTCTGCCACTCGCTGGCGTACAGGTCCATCGCGGCCTCCTCCAGCCGCCGGTCCATGCCGGAGAGCCGGGCCTTCACGGTGACCACGACGAACGACACGCAGAACATGACGTGCGCGATGACGATGGTCCAGAAGCCCTGCGGCACCCCGGCGGCGACGAAGAGGGCGAGCAGCGAGGTGCCCATCACGAGTTCCGGGGTGGCCATCGGCAGGAAGATCAGCCCGTTGAGCCCGGACCGGCCGCGGAAGCTGTGCCGGACCAGCGCGAACGCCATCAGCGTGCCGAGGAGCGTGGAGACGACTGTGGCGATGAGCCCGATCTGCATGCTGCGCACCACCGCGTCGCACATGTCCGAGGTGGCGCAGGGCTGCTTCCAGTTGTCGAGCGTGAACTCGTTGAAATCGTAGGAGAGCCGGCTGGAGGGCCGGTTGAAGGACAGACCGGCGACCACCATGATCGGCAGCGTCAGGTAGCCGAGGACGAGCAGGGCCACGCCCATCACCCACCGGTCGGCGAGCCAGCGCCTGAGTTTCACAGGACCTCCTCCGTGCCGGCCTTTCGCAGGTAGACGAAGACGATCGCCAGGATCGCGGCCATCAGCAGGAACGACAGCGCCGCGCCCTGCGGATAGTCCAGCCGGACCAGGAACGCCGAGTCGATGACGTTGCCGATCATGTACTCGTTCGGCGTACCGAGCAGCTCGGCGTTGATGTAGTCACCGGTGGCCGGGATGAAGAACAGCAGCGTGCCGGCGATCAGGCCGGGCATCGACAGCGGCAGCGTGACCTTGGCGAACGCGCGCAGCGGGCTCGCGTACAGGTCGCTCGCCGCCTCCAGCAGCCGGGGATCGAGCCGCTCCAGGCTCGCGTACAGCGGCAGCACCAGGAACGGCAGGAAGTTGTACGTCAGGCCGAGCACCACGGCGATCGGGGTGGCCAGCAGCCGGCCGTCCGGTCCGAGCAGGTGCACGTCGCGCAGCAGCCCGACCAGCGCGCCGTTGTCCGACAGGATGGTCTTCCAGGCCAGCGTGCGCACCAGGAAGCTGGTGAACATCGGTGCGACCACGGCCACCAGCAGCAGGTTCTTCCACCGGCCGGCCTTCTGCGCGATCGCGTACGCCAGCGGGTAGCCCATCAGCAGCGCGAGCACCAGCGCGATCGCCGAGTAGAGGAACGACCGGGAGAACTGCGGCCAGTACGCCTGGAGCGCGTCCGGGTAGTTGCCGAACGCCCAGGTCATCGCGTACCCGGTGGAGAGCGAGCCGGCCGGGTCGTAGAGGCTGGCCGAGGCGAGCTGCACCAGCGGCAGCGCGAAGAAGACGAGCAGCCAGACCGCGCCGGGCAGCAGCAACAGGTACGGCAGGAGCCGGCTGCGCCCGCGCCGCACCGGCGGCGGCGCCGGTTTCCCGGCGGAGGTCGGTACGTGGGCCAGCGCGCTCATGCCGCCACTCCGCTTCGCTCCGTGCCGCCATGAGACACCTTCGCGCTGAGCCAGCCGATTCGCTCGCTGCGCTCGCTCATGCCGACGCACCCACCGGCGGCTCGTCGAGCAGCGGCGCGGTCTGGTCGTCCTCACCGGCGGCCCGGGGCAGCAGGAACGCGTGCCGCGGATCCCAGTGCGCGGTCACCGCCGTGCCGACCGCCAACTGACCGCCCAGCCCGCTGTTCGCGGCGAACGCGGTCAGCTCGCTGCCCCACGCGGTGCGCACCAGGTACTGGGTGCTCACCCCGACGTAGGAGGCGTCGCTGACCACGCCACCGACGTGCTGGTGTCCGGCCGGCACCCGGTCCGGGTCGTCGACCAGGTGCAGCTTCTCCGGACGTACGCCGAGGAAGGCCGGCCCGTCGGTGAGCCGGGCCCGGCCGGCGGGCACCGAGAAGCGCGAGCCGTGCGCCGTGACCAGCACGTCGTCGGCGGCGCGCCCGCCGGCTTCGGCGGCGAGCAGGTTGGACTGGCCGAGGAAGTTCGCCACGAACGCGGTGGCCGGGTACTCGTAGATGTCGGCGGGCGCGCCGAGCTGCTCGATCCGGCCGGCGTTCATCACCGCGACCGTGTCGGCCATCGTCATGGCCTCCTCCTGGTCGTGGGTGACGTGCACGAACGTGATGCCGACCTCGGTCTGGATCCGTTTCAGCTCGATCTGCATCTGCCGGCGCAGCTTGAGGTCGAGCGCGCCGAGCGGCTCGTCGAGCAGCAGCACCTGCGGGTGGTTGATGAGCGCCCGGGCCAACGCGACGCGCTGCTGCTGGCCGCCGGAGAGCTGGGCCGGGCGGCGTCGGCCGTACCCTTCGAGCTGCACCAGCGCGAGCATCTGCTCCACCTGGTCGCTCACCTTGCGGATGCCGCGGCGGCGCAGCCCGAACGCCACGTTCTCGTGGATGTCCAGGTGCGGGAAGAGCGCGTAGCTCTGGAACACCGTGTTGACCGGCCGCTTGTACGGCCGCAGCCCGGCGATGTCCTGCTCGCCGAGCAGCACCTGCCCGCTGGTCGGCTGCTCCAGCCCGGCGATCATCCGCAGTGTGGTGGTCTTGCCGCAGCCGGACGCGCCGAGCAGGGCGAAGAACGAGCCCTGCGGGATGGTGAGGGTGAGGTCGTCGACGGCGGTGAAGACGCCGAACCGCTTGGTCAGGTCGACCAGGCGCAGGTCGCCGGCCGGGGTCTGCTGCCCCTTCACGCGCCGATCACCTGCTGGAACTTGGTCTCGTACTCCTTCTCCTGCGCCTCGTCGAGCGCCATGAAGACCTTGGCTTTGGACAGCATCGAGTCGTCCGGGAAGATCAGCGGGTTGCTCGCCAGGTCCGGGTCGATCTTCTCCATCTCGGCCTGCGCGCCCTGCACCGGGCAGATGTAGTTGACGTACGCGGCCAGCTTCGCCGCCACCGCCGGGTCGTAGTAGTGGTTCATCAACGCCTCGGCGTTGGCCTTGTGGGTGGCCTTGTTCGGCACCAGCATGTTGTCCGACCAGAGCATCACGCCGGACTCGGGCACCACGAACTTGATCTTCTCGTCGTCGAAGCCGAGCTGGACCACGTCGCCGGACCAGCCGATGCACGCGGCGATGTCGCCCTTGGCCAGATCGGGCGCGTAGTCGTTGCCGGTGAACCGCCGGATCTGCTTGCTGTCCACGGCCTTCTTCAGCTTGTTCAGCGCGTCGTCGAACTGGGCCGAGGTGAACTTGGCCGGGTCGTGGCCGAGCGACTGGAGCAGCAGGCCGATGGTGTCGCGCATCTCCGACAGCACCGTCACCTTGCCCTTGAGATCGGGGCGGGTGAGCAGCTCGTCGACGGTGCGGATCTCCTTGGTGACGTTCGCGTTGTACGCGAGCCCGGCGAGACCGGACTGCCACGGGACGGCGAGCTGGGTCTCGGCGTCGAAGGAGCGACCGCGCAGCGACTGCAGCAGGTTCGCCTCGACGTTCGGCATCTTCGACTTGTCCAGCTTCTGGACCCAGCCGAGGCGGATCACCCGGGCGGCCATCCAGTCGGTGAGCACCATGATGTCCCGGCCGGTGCTCTGACACCCGGCGAGCTGGTTGCGCACCTTGCCGAAGAACTCGTTGTTGTCGTTGACGTCCTCGGTGTACGTCACCTGGATGCCGGTGGCGGCGACGAACGCGTCGAGCGTGGGGCGCTTGGACTCGTCCTTCTCGTCGGTGTCCATGTACTGCGGCCAGTTCGAGAAGGCGACCTTCTTCTCGGTGGCGGACAGATCCTCGCTCTTGCAACCGGCTTCGGTCTGCTGGGCGCCCTTGGTCCCGCAGCCGGCCAGGGCGCCCGCGGTGGCGAGCAGTGCGGCCGAGCCGACGGTCCCGGTGAGCAGACCACGCCGGGTGAGGGTCCGAAGGGGACTACGCATGTGACGACTCCTTGGGGGGCATCGTCGGCGGCGGGACGGGGGGCGGCACGCCGGCGGGAGGGTCAGTGGCGATGGACGACTGATCCTGACATGAGAAAACCTCTCTCACAAGGGATTCCGTTGCTGGAATAGCCAGTCGCCACGAAATACGCCAGACTGCGCGGGGCACTACGCTCGATACGAAGAATCGGACACAAGGAGCGTCGATGGTCAACCGGCACCAGGAGAACGCCAACGGCGGCCGTCGGGTCACCGTGCGTGAAGGCGCCAATCACGTTCTGCTCGACGACGTGGCGAAGCAGATCATCGAGCAGCTCCAGGAGGACGGGCGCCGCCCGTACGCGAGCATCGGCAAGGCGGTGGGCCTCTCCGAGGCAGCGGTACGCCAGCGGGTGCAGCGGCTGCTCGACGCGGGCGTCATGCAGATCGTCGCGGTCACCGATCCGCTCCAGCTCGGCTTCCCCCGCCAGGCCATGATCGGGCTGCGCACCGACGGTGACCTGGAGTCGGTGGCCGACCGGCTGGCCGAGTTCGAGGAGATCGACTACGTGGTGATCACCGCCGGCTCGTTCGACCTGCTGGCCGAGGTGGTCTGCCGCAACGACGCGCACCTGCTGGAGATCCTGCAGAAGCTGCGCGGCGTGCCCGGAGTGCTCTCCACCGAGGCGTTCGTCTACCTGAAGCTGCGCAAGCAGACCTACAGCTGGGGCACCGCCTGATGCGGATTCCGTTGACAGCGCAGTGATATGGCGCTGAATCCGTCGCGATGAAGCTTCTTCGCTTGCCTTATCGGCACCGCCTGTGGGATAACCGTGGGCAGAGCGGCCGGTGTCACCCCTGACCGGCCCGAGACCCGATGGGGCTGACATGGCCAACGCCACCGACCACCTGTGGATGCACTTCACCCGCATGGCGAGCTACCCCGCCGGCGAGGTTCCGACAATCGTCCGGGGCGAGGGCGCGTACGTCTGGGACGCGCAGGGCCGCCGCTACCTGGACGGGCTGGCCGGGCTGTTCGTCGTCAACGCCGGCCACGGCCGCGCCGAGCTGGCCGAGGCCGCCGCCAAGCAGGCCGGCGAGCTGGCCTACTTCCCGCTCTGGTCGTACGCCCACCCGAAGGCCGTCGAGTTGGCCGAGAAGATCGCCACGCTCACGCCCGGCGACCTGAACCGGGTCTTCTTCACCACCGGCGGCTCCGAGGCCGTCGAGGCGGCGTGGAAGCTGGCCCGGGCCTACTTCAAGCGCACCGGCAAGCCCACCAAGCACAAGGTGGTCAGCCGCTACATCGCCTACCACGGCACCTCGATGGGCGCGCTGTCGATCACCGGCCTGCCCGGCATCAAGACCGACTTCGAGCCGCTGGTGCCCGGGGGCATCAAGGTGCCGAACACCAACTTCTACCGCGCCCCCGAACACGGCGACGACCCCGAGGCGTTCGGCCGCTGGGCCGCCGAGGAGATCGGCCGCGCGATCGAGCGGGAGGGGCCGGAGACGGTCGCCGCCGTCTTCCTGGAGCCGGTGCAGAACTCCGGCGGCTGCTTCCCGCCGCCGCCCGGCTACTTCGAGCGGGTACGCGAGATCTGCGACGCGTACGACGTGCTGCTGGTCAGCGACGAGGTGATCTGCTCCTGGGGCCGGCTCGGCGAGTACTTCGGCGCGGTGCGGTACGGCTACCAGCCGGACATCATCACCACCGCCAAGGGCATCACCTCCGGCTACGCCCCGCTCGGCGCGATGATCGCCAGCGAGCGGCTGATGGAGCCGTTCCTCACCGAGACCGGCATGTTCGCGCACGGCGTGACGTTCGGCGGCCACCCGGTCTCCTGCGCGGTCGCGCTGGCCAACCTGGAGGTGTTCGCCCGGGAGGACCTGATCGGGCACGTCCGGGCCAACGAGGGCGCGTTCCGGTCCACCCTGGAGAAGCTGCACGACCTGCCGATCGTCGGCGACGTCCGCGGTGACGGCTACTTCTACGGCATCGAGCTGGTCAAGGACAAGACCACGCGGGAGACGTTCGACGAGGCCGAGTCGGAGCGGCTGCTGCGCGGCTTCCTGTCCACCGCGCTGTTCGACGCCGGGCTCTACTGCCGGGCCGACGACCGTGGCGACCCGGTGGTGCAGCTCGCCCCGCCGCTGATCGCCGACCAGCAGCACTTCGACGAGATCGAGCAGATCCTGCGCGCGGTGCTGACCGAGGCGTGGTCCCGGCTCTGACGCCGATGACCGGTTACCGGCACCTCTCGTACTGGCTGTCCAGCCTCGACGAGCCGCTGACACCGCGACCCGGGTTGCCCGGCGACACGGACGCCGACGTGGCGATCGTGGGCGCCGGGTACACCGGGCTGTGGACGGCGTACTACCTGGCCGAGGCCGACCCCACGTTGCGCGTCGTCGTGCTGGAGCGGGAGATCGCCGGGTACGGCGCATCCGGGCGCAACGGCGGCTGGTGCTCGGCGCTGTTCCCCACCTCGCTGCCGGCGCTGGCCCGACGCCACGGCCGGGACCGCGCGCTCGCCCTGCAACGGGCCATGCACGACACGGTCGGCGAGGTGGGGCGGGTCGCCGCCGCCGAGGGCATCGACTGCGACTGGCGGGCCGGCGGCACGGTGACGCTGGCGCGCAGCGAGGTCCAGCTCGACCGGGCCCGCGCCGAGGTCGACCAGGCCCACGCGCACGGGCTCACCGACGACGACCTGACGCTGCTGGACGCCGCCGAGGCCGCCGCGCGGTGCGACGCCGAGGGGGTACGCGGCGGCACGTACACCCCGCACTGCGCCGCCGTGCACCCGGCGAAGCTCGTCCGGGGCCTGGCGCGGGCGGTGGAGCGCCGGGGCGTACGCATCCACGAGCGCACCCCGGTGACCGCGCTGCGGCCGGGCGCGGCGGTGACACCGGCGGGCGTGGTCCGGGCGCCGGTGGTGGTCCGCGCGACCGAGGGCTACACGCCCGGGCTACCCGGCCAGCGGCGCACGGTGGCGCCCGTCTACTCGCTGATGGTGGCCACCCCGCCGCTGCCCGAGGAGACGTGGGCGCGGATCGGGCTGGCGGAGCGGGAGACGTTCTCCGACTACCGGCACGTCATCGTG
>NZ_JAGPXV010000292.1:0-7251 GCF_018070405.1 Micromonospora sp. D75 | reverse complement strand
GTTGTAGAGCGAGACGTTGCCGGCCGCGTTGGCCGAGTTGCTGTGCCGGACGATGCCGTAGTCGTTACCCGGGAAGCTGGTGCCGGTCCGGGTGCCGAGCACGGTGGTGCGGCTGGAGTTGGAGTACCAGGTCGAGCCGATGTTGGTGCAGTGCCCGGCGGTGAGGAAGTAGTACGTCGAGCCGCTGCGCACGTTGAAGCCGAGCGAGCAGCGTCCGCCGCTGGCGTAGATGGCCTGGCCGCCGGAGATCCGGGTGCTCAGCACGCCGGCCTCGGCCTCGATGCGGATCGCGCCGTTGTGCCGGGCGGCGGCGGCCCTGACCCGCTCCAGCTTGGCGCCGGTGACGGTGCTGTCGATGGAGACGACGACCTGGTTCGTGACCGGGTCGGTCCACCAGGCGGTGCCGGGGATGCTCGCGGAGCGCTCCAGCTCGCTGGTGGCGGCGTTGAGCTTGTCCGCGCCGCGCGTCACGATCTTCGGGATGGCGCCGGCGGCGCGGACCTGGCGGGCGGTGGCGGTGTCGGTCACCGTGACGATCATCTTCCCGCTGGCGTCGGCGTACGTGCCGGCCGCGCGGGCGCCGAGCTTCTCGACGAGGGTGGCGGCGGCGTCCGGCGAGAGGGCCGCGGGGGCGGCCTGCGCGGGGGCGCTGAGCAGCGAGCCGGTGACCAGGGTGCCGGCAACGGCGACTGCGGCGGCGCGGCGGAGCGTGGACCTCGTGGGTCGCATGTAACAACCTCCGAATGGGGGTGAACGGGCGCTGTCATGGGGGCGCGCCCGAGGACAACCCGGGCGACCTGGGGAAACCGCCCGGGTGCCCAAAGTATTCACACATTTAAGATCGTAAACAAGACATGGCTTTGCCCGGATTCGCACCAGCGCCCGATGTAACGCCCCAGCAACAACATCGACTCAAGGTGTCAGAGCCGGGGATCGACCCACGTCGACGTGCTGGGGGCAGGCGCGGCGAACGGTCAGGCGCGCGGGGCGGTCAGGCGCGGCGGTGGGCGCCGGGGCCGGGACGGGGCAGCACGTCGCGCGCCTCGGTGATCTCGTGCCCCTCGGCGCAGCGCAGCTCGACCCGGACCTCGGCGCCACAGTCACGATGCGCCACGCTCAGCGGGGAGCCCTCCGGGTCGGCCAGGTAACGGTCACCCCAGCCGAGCACGGCGACGAGCACCGGCCACAGGTCCAGCCCCATCTCGGTGAGCCGGTACTCGTGACGCGGCCGGCTGCCCGGCTCCCGGTACGGCTCGCGACGCAGCACCCCGCGCTCGACGAGCATGGCGAGCCGGTTGGTCAGCACCTGGCGCGGGATGCCGGTACGCACCCGCATGTCGTCGAAGCGGCGTACGCCGTTGAAGACCTCGCGCAGCACGACCAGGGTCCACCGCTCGCCGAGGACCTCCATGGCGCGCGCGATGGTGCAGTTCTCCACCGACCAGTCCAGTGCCGCGGGTCTCATCCGACCAGGCTAGGTCTGATTGACAGACTCAGCAACGCGCTGCCAGGCTGAGTCCATGACGCAGACGCAGGAACGCTCGCGCACGTTCACCTGGTCCGACCCGGCCGCCGGGGCCGCCCACCTGGGCCGGCGCAGCGGCCTGGAACTGATGCGGGCGATGATCGCCGGCGAGCTGGCCGCCCCGCCGATCATGCACCTGATCGACATGTCCCGGATGGAGGCCGAAGAGGGGCGCGTCGCGGTCGAGCTGCTGCCGCAGGAGTTCCACTACAACCCGCTCGGCACGGTGCACGGCGGCGTCCTCTCCACGCTGCTGGACACCGCCGCGGCCTGCGCCGTGCACACCACGCTGCCGCCCGGGGTCGGCTACACGTCGCTCGACCTCAACGTGAAGTTCCTGCGCCCGGTAACAGTCGACACCGGCACGCTGCGCTGCGAGGGCACTGTGCTCCAGCGGGGCCGCCGCACCGCCCTGGCCGAGGCCCGCCTCACCGACCCCGCCGACCGCCTGGTGGCCCACGCCACCTCAACCTGCCTGATCTTCCCCCTCCCCTGACCACCGCACCCCGCGCCCCCGCCGCGCCCGGCGATCTTGCGGTTGCGGCCCCCGCAGCGCCGGTTTCGCGGCATTCGCGGGGGCCGTGAGTGCAAGATCGCGCGGGAGAGAGGGGGGCGGGGTCAGCGGGTTGCGGCCAGGCGGGCTGCTCGGGCTGCGCGCTTCTCCTCGAAGCGGGACGCCTGGGTCTCCAGCATGTCCAGGTGGGCGGCGATCTGGTCGCGGGCGGTCTCGCCGTCGGCGTTCAGGCCGGTCACGTCGAACAGGTTCCACTGGCGCAGCACCGGCATCACCACCTCGTCGCGGTGCTGGCGCAGGTCGTAGATGCCGGCCAGCGCGATCGCCACCGACTTGCGGGCGAAGCCGTCGATGCCCACGCCCGGCATCTGGAAGTTGGCCAGCACGTCGGCGACCGCGCGCATGGCCTGCGACGGGGCCAGCTCGAACGCCGCGCCGAGCAGGTTGCGGTAGAAGACCATGTGCAGGTTCTCGTCCGCCGCCACCCGGGCCAGCAGCGCCTCGCACGTCGGGTCGCCGGTGGCCCGGCCCGTGTTGCGGTGCGAGATGCGGGTCGCCAGCTCCTGGAACGACACGTACGCCAGCGAGTGCAGCATCTCCTGGTCGTGGACGTTCTGGTAGCCCGCCGACATGTGCACCATGCGGGCCCGCTCCAGCGCCACCGGGTCCACCGCCCGGGTCACCGTCAGGTAGTCGCGGATCGCCGTGCCGTGCCGCCCCTCCTCGGCGGTCCACCGGTGCACCCAGGTGCCCCACGCGCCGTCGCGCCCGAACAGGGTGGCGATCTCGTGGTGGTACGAGGGCAGGTTGTCCTCGGTGAGCAGGTTGACGATCAGCGCCGTCCGGGCCACGTCGGGCAGCGTCGAGTCCTCCGGTGACCAGGCCTCGCCGCCCAGCGGGCCGTCGAAGGTGCGGCCCTCGCTCCACGGCACGTACTCGTGCGGGAACCACTCCTTGGCCAGCGACAGGTGGCGGTCGAGGTTCTTCTCGACCACCGGCTCGAGTTCGGTGAGCAGAGCGGTCTGGCTGAGCACGGTCACGACGTTCTCCCTACGGTGGCGTAACTTACGCCACCGTAGGTCCAAACGCCTTCAGACGCCAGTGCCGGCCGGGCCGACCAGCGGCTTCAGGTCCGCCCGGGGCGGCGTCCACTCGTCCGCCGAAGCGGCCACCTGCTCACCGGAACGGATGTCCTTGACCTCGTCGCCGTCCGCGCCGGGGAACCAGACGTACGGGATGCCGCGCCGCTCGGCGTACCGGATCTGCTTGCCGAACTTGGCCGCCGACGGGGACACCTCGGTCGGCACACCGCGCGACCGCAGCGCCGCCGCGACCGCGTCACTGGCCGCCCGGTCCTCCTCGGCGGTGACCGCCACCAGCACACAGGTCGGCACCGAACGGGACACCGACAGCGCCTCGGCGCCGAAGAGCAGGCCGAGCAGCCGGGTCACCCCGATCGAGATGCCCACCCCGGGGAACCGGACGTTGCCGGAACTGGCCAGGTTGTCGTACCGGCCGCCGGAGCAGATCGACCCGAACCGCTCGTAGCCGATCATCTGCGTCTCGTAGACCGTACCCGTGTAGTAGTCCAGGCCCCGCGCGATGCGCAGGTCGGCCACGCAGAGGCCGGGCGCGTGCGCGGCGGCGGTCTCCACCACGGCGGCCAGCTCCGCGACGCCCTCGTCCAGCAGCGGATCGCTCACCCCGAGGCCGCGCACCGCGTCGGCGAAGGAGGCGTCCGGCGCGGAGATCTCGGCCAGCGACAGCACGGCCTTGGCCTGCGCCTCACTCGCCCCGGCGGTGCTCGCCAGCAGCTCCGTCACCCCGGCCGGGCCGATCTTGTCGAGCTTGTCCACGGCGCGCAGCGCCGCCTCCGTGTCGGTCAGCCCGATGCCCCGGTAGAAGCCCTCGCAGATCTTGCGGTTGTTGACCTGGATACGCACCGGCGGGATCGGCAGCGACCGCAGCGCGTCACCGATGACCAGCGGCATCTCCGCCTCGTAGTGCGCCGGCAGCGTGTCCCGGTCGACGATGTCGATGTCGGCCTGGAGGAACTCCCGGTAGCGGCCCTCCTGCGGGCGCTCACCCCGCCACACCTTCTGGATCTGGTAGCGGCGGAACGGGAACTGCAGCTTGCCGGCGTTCTCCAGCACGTAGCGGGCGAACGGCACGGTCAGGTCGAAGTGCAGGCCGAGCGCGTCGTCACCGGCCGGCCCGTCGGCGTCGGCCTGCAACCGGCGCAGCAGGTACACCTCCTTGGAGGTCTCCCCCTTGCGCAGGAGCTGGTCCAGCGGCTCCACCGAGCGGGTCTCCAGCGGCGCGAAGCCGTACAGCTCGAACGTGGCGCGGATCCGGTCGAGCACGAACTGCTCGATCATCCGCTGCGCCGGCGTCCACTCGGGGAAGCCGGAAATGGGCGTGGGCTTGCTCATCACGAACTCCTTGAGAACCCGCGCGGGCGCGGGTGAGGGTCTAGAGGCCTCGGGTGGGCGCGGCCGGGCGCGCGCCGCCGGTGCCCGCCACCTCGACGAGGTACGGGTTGGTCGCGCGCTCGCGGCCGATAGTGGTCGCGGGGCCGTGGCCGGGCAGGACGACTGTGTCGTCGGCCAGCGGGAGCACCTTGTCCCGCAGGCTGGACAGCATCCGGGGCATGCTGCCGCCCGGCAGGTCGGTACGGCCGATCGAGCCGGCGAACAGCACGTCACCGGAGAGGCAGATCTGCTCCGCCTCCCAGGGCGAGCCGGCGCCGGGCAACCGGAACAGCACCGACCCGCCGGTATGGCCGGGGGCGTGGTCGACGGTGATCTCCAACCCGGCCAGCGACAGCGTCGCGCCGTCGGTCAGCTCGGCCACGTCGTCCGGCTCGGCGTACGGCAGCCGGCCGCCGAACAGCTGGGTCAGGTCCATCGACAGCGCCTTGCTCGGGTCGGCCAGCAGCTCCCGGTCGTCCGGGTGGACGTAGGCGGGGATGCCCCGCGCGCCGCAGACCGGGGCGACGGAGAACGTGTGGTCCAGGTGGCCGTGGGTGAGCAGCACGGCGGCCGGGTGCAGGCGATGCTCGGCGAGCACGGCGTCGAGCCGGTCGAGCACCCCGATGCCGGGGTCGACCACCACGCACTGCTCCCCCGGAGCGGTCGCCACCACGTAGCAGTTGGTGCCGAAGGCGTCCGCGGGAAAGCCGGCCACGAGCACGTCGCTCCCCTTTCCGTCCGGTCGTCGTCTGCTTGCAGCCTAGTCGTAGCGGCGAGCGAGTTCCGCCCGCCACCGGGCCCGTCCGCCCCGGCCGGGCTGAGATGACGGGACCTCGTACACGACATTCACAGTCGCTACCCGTACACTCTGGCGGGCGTGTGGCGTGGCGCACCCCGACCGGAACGGCGGCCGGCGCCCGGCGCCGGCGGCGATTCAGGCAGAGGAAGGGGAGCGCACGTGGCTTCCAGCAGGGACCGGCAGCGCAAACTGGCGCGGGCCAAGCTCGACCGGCAGCTCGCCCGGCGGGCGGCGGCCGCGAAGCGCCGCCGGCAGATCCGGGCCGGTGTGGGCGCCGCGGTGGTGCTCGTGCTGATCGTGGCCGGTTCCGCCTGGGCGCTCGGCGCGTTCGACTCGGAGCCGGAGAAGCAGGCCGCCGAGGACGTCTGCCTCTGGACCGCGCAGGACGGCGCCGTCAACACCAACCTCAAGGACGTCGGCGAGCCGCCCACCACGGGCCTGCCCACCTCGGGCACCCGGCCGATGACGATCACCACCAACCAGGGTGGCCCGATCACCGTCGAGCTGGACCAGACCGACGCGCCGTGCGGCGCGGCGAGCCTGAGCTACCTGGCCGGCCGCTCGTTCTTCGACAACACCACGTGCCACGAGATCACCGCCGAGGGCGCGCTGCGCTGCGGCGACCCGACCGGCACCGGGCTCGGCGGACCGACCTACTCGTTCTTCGACGAGAACCTGCCGGCCGCGCCGGAGCCCAGCCCGTCGGCCTCCCCGGCCCCGGGGCAGCCGGCGACGTACCCGAAGGGCACGGTCGCCATGATCGGCACCCCGCCGGGTAGCAACGGCAGCCAGTTCCTGATCTTCTTCAAGGACGCCAGCCCGGAGAAGCCGGCCTACTCCGTGGTCGGCAAGGTCACCGGCGGGCTCGACGTGGTGGAGAAGATCGGCGCCATGCCGACGGAGGACAATGGCAACGGCGCCAAGGTCAAGCCCAAGACGCAGATCCTGGTGCAGAGCGTCACCGTCGGCGAGCCGGGCGCGGCTCCGGCCGACAGTCCCGCGCCCTCGCCGAGCGCCAGCGCGGGCTGACCGACCCAGAGCCGGCGGCAGCCCGCCGGCTCACCCACACGTGACCGGCGGCGCGCGCGCCGACCCCAAACGCAGCAGGTGAGGAGTGACCGTGACGTCCACCAGAGACCGCCAGCGCGCGGCGGCGCGGGCCAAGCTCGAGCGGGAGATGGCGGAGCGCGCCGGCAAGGCCCGCAAGCGCCGGCAGACCCAGGCGATCGTCGGCGCCGCGGCCGTGCTGGTGCTCGTCGTTGCCGGCACGGTGTGGCTGGCCACCTCGCTCGGCGGCGACGACGACGAGCAGACGGGCGGCACGACCACTGCCGACGCCGTGCAGTGCGCGTACACGGAGGTGCCCAAGGAGGGCCGGCCGCCGCAGATCAAGGACGTCGGGCTGCCGCCGACCCAGCAGGCCGGCAAGGGCTCCCAGACGATGACCATCGACACCAACCTGGGCCCGATCACCGCCAAGATCGACCGTGCCGCCGTGCCCTGCACCGCGGGCAGCTTCACGCACCTCGCCAGCAAGGGCTTCTTCGACAACACCAAGTGCCACCGCCTGGTGACCGAGGGCATCAAGGTGCTCCAGTGCGGCGACCCGAGCGCCACCGGCAAGGGCTGGCGGGACACCGACGGCACCGGCGGGCCCAGCTACAACCTGGCCGAGGAGAACCTCCCCACCAACAAGCGCCCGCCGTACCCGGAGGGTGTCATCGCGATGGCCAACTCCGGGCAGCCGGGCAGCACCGGCAGCCAGTTCTTCATCGTGTACGGCGACTCGCCGCTCGACCCGAACTACACGGTGCTGGGCACCATCACCGGTGGCATGGACGTGGTGAAGCAGGTCGCCGCGGCCGGTGACGACGGCGCGTTCGCCAAGCAGGCCGGCGGTGGTCACCCGAAGAAGGAGATCACCATGACCAAGGTGACGATG
>NZ_JAGPXV010000291.1:0-7270 GCF_018070405.1 Micromonospora sp. D75 | reverse complement strand
CCATCGCCGAGCCGCTGCGCGCCGCGGGCCTGTCCCCGGCCCAGCGGGAGGAGCGCGTCACCGCCGTGCTGGACCGGATGGAGCTGGACCGGTCGATCCTCCAGCGCTACCCGCACGAGCTGTCCGGCGGCCAGGCCCAGCGCATCGGCATCGCCCGCGCGCTGGTCGGCGAGCCGGACCTGATCGTCTTCGACGAGCCCACCTCGGCCCTGGACGTCACCGTCCAGGCGCAGATCCTCGACGTGATCGCCGACGTGGCCGCCGACGCCGAACGCGCCTCGGTGTTCATCTCCCACGACCTGGCCACGGTGCGCGGTTTCGCCGACCGCGTCGTGGTGCTCTACCTCGGCCGGGTGGTCGAGGAGGGTCCGGTGGAGGTCGTCTTCGACACGCCCCGGCACCCGTACACCCGCGCGCTGCTGGGCAGCGCCCCCCGCCTCGGCGGGACGGCCGGGTCCGACGGCGAGGCCGTCGAGCTGGTCAAGGACCTGGAGGAAGCCGACGCCGCAACCGGGTGCCCGTTGGCCGCCCGGTGCCCGTTCGTCACCGACCGGTGCCGATCGGAGCAGCAGGAGCTTCAGTCGTACGGCGAGAGCCGGGCCGCCTGCTGGCGCGTTCCCGAGCTTCCCGCCCTCATCGGAAGGCAGGCTGTCACGCCATGACCCGTCGCCCCATCCGGCTCGCCGTCGACATCGGCGGGACCTTCGTGGACGCCATGGAACTCGACACGCGCACCAACCGGGTCCGCTTCCGCAAGGCGGCGACGACCCCGGCCCGGCCCGCGGACGGTGTCCTCAACGCGATCAGCGCGCTCGGCACCGACCTGTCCGAGGTGGAGCTGTTCATCCACGGCACCACGCTCGGCCTCAACGCGGTGCTGGAGCGTCGCGGTGGCCGTACCGGAATCATCACCAACGAGGGCTTCCGGGACATCTTCCTGATCGGGCGCGGCAACGTGCCGTCCGACCACATGTACGACTTCCAGTACCAGCGGCCGGAGAGCCTGGTGCAGCGCCGCTTCACCGCCGGGGTGCGGGGCCGGCTCGACTACCGCGGCCGGGTGGTGGAGCCGCTGGACCCGGACAGCGTCCGGGCGGCCGCGCGCACGCTCGTGGTGGACCAGCAGGTCACCTCGATCGCCATCTGCTTCCTGCACTCGTTCCTCGACCCGAGCCACGAGCGGGAGGCCGCGCGCCTCATCCACGAGGAGTTCCCCGAGGTCAGCCTGTCGCTGTCGACGGACATCGTGCGCGAGTACCGGGAGTACGAGCGGACCAGCACCACGGTGCTGGAGGCGTACATCCGGCCGATCTTCGAGCGGTACGTCGACGAGCTGGAGTCCGGCCTGGCCGAGCGCGGCTTCGCCGGGCGCTTCCTGATCATGCGGTCCGGCGGCGGCTCGATGACCAGCGCGGTCGCCAAGACCGCCCCCACCCACACCGTGCTGTCCGGACCGGCCGGCGGCATCGTCGGCGCCGCGTACGTCGCCTCCGAGCTGGGCCGGGACAACGTGCTCACGTTCGACATCGGCGGCACCTCGCTGGACGCCTGCGTGATCGAGCGCGGCAACCCGGTCGCCGCGTACGAGGCTCAGCTGGAGCACTTCCCGCTGCTCATCCCCACGTACGACATCCGCACCATCGGCGCCGGCGGCGGCTCGATCGCCTGGCTCGACCACGGCCTGCTCAAGGTCGGCCCGCAGAGCGCCGGCGCCGACCCCGGCCCGGTCTGCTACGGCCGGGGCGGCACCAAGCCGACGGTCACCGACGCCGCTGTGGTGCTCGGCTACATGGACCCGGAGCGCTTCCTCGCCGGCACCATGGGGCTGCGCGACGCCGAGGCGCGCGCCGCAATTCAGGAGCAACTCGCCGAGCCGCTCGGCCTCACCGTGGAGAACGCGGCCGCCGGCGTGTTCGACGTGCTGCTGGCCCGCACCGTCGGCGCGGTCCGCCAGATCACCGTCGAGCGGGGTCACGACCCCCGGCAGTTCGCGCTGCTCGCGTTCGGCGGCGCCGGGCCGCTGCTGGCCCCGCTGCTGGCCCGCGAGATGGGCATCGGCGAGGTCATCGTGCCGTTCGCGCCGTCCGGCTTCTCCGCCTGGGGCATGCTCTCCGCCGACATCGTCAACGACTTCAGCCGTACCGTGATGGCCACGCTCGACGACGCCGACCTGGCGGAGCTGGAGCAGCTGTTCAAGGCCGTCGAGGCCGAGGCGGTCGCGTCGCTGGTGGCGCAGGGCGTGCCGGCCGGCGAGGCGGTGCTGGAGCGGCAGTTCGAGCTGCGCTACCTGGGCCAGGAACACAGCCTGATGGTCACCGTCGGGCGCGAGCTGGACCGCGACGCGATCCGCGCCGCGTTCGACGAGACGCACCGCGCCCGGTACGGCCACACCATGGGCAACCCGCTGCAGATCCTCAACCTGCGGGTGCGCGGCATCGGGCGCACCGACCGTCCCGAGCTGCAGACCCTGCCGCGCGGCGACGGCGACCCGTCGCAGGCGCTGCTGACGCACCGCGACGCCTACGACTTCGGGCAGCACGCGGTGGTGCCGTTCGCGGTCTACGACCGGGCCCGCCTGGAGCCGGGCGACACCTTCGACGGACCGGCGTTGATCGACGAGGGCACCTCCACCACTGTGGTGCCCAGCGGCCAGCGGGTCACCGTCGACGACCACGGATACCTGCTCGTCACCCTGGAGGAAGCCGCATGACCACGCTGGACGGAGCCCAGGTCGAGGTCGTCCGCAGCTATCTGCTGTCCGCCGCGGAGGAGATGCGGGCCACCCTCATCCGTACCTCGTTCAACCCGGTCATCTACGAGGTGCACGACTTCGGCCTGTCGATGTACGACGCCGACCTGCGGCTGGTCGCCGAGGCCACCGGGTTGACGTTCTTCCTCGGCGCGAACGACTTCTCGCTGCGCAAGGGCGTGGAGTACGTGGGCCGGGAGAACCTGCACCGCGGCGACGTGGTGCTGCTCAACTACCCGTACTGGAACGCGGCGCACGCGTACGACGCGACGCTGTTCGCCCCGGTGTTCCGGCCGGACGAGGCGGACCCGGACGCGGACGGCGACCTGGTCGGCTTCCTCTGCGTCCGCGCGCACTGGATGGACCTGGGCGCCAAGGACCCGGGCTACGTGCTCGACTCGACCGACATGCACCAGGAGGGGCTGATCTTCCCGGGCACCAAGGTCGTGTCCCGGGGCGAGCCGGTGCGCGAGATCCACGAGCTGATCCGCTTCAACTCGCGGATGCCCGACGCGGTGCTCGGTGACCTGCACGCGCAGATCGCCGCGCTGCGCACCGGCGAGCGCCGGATGCTGGAGATCATCGAGAAGTTCGGCCGGGACACCGTGGACCAGGCGATCGACCGGATCATCGCCGACGGTGAGGCCCGCGCCCGCGCGGCGCTGGCTACGCTGCCGCAGGGCACCTGGACCGCCGAGGACTGGGTGGACGACGACGGCATCACCGACGACCCGGTGAAGATGCGCGTCACCGTCACCATCGACGACGGGCGCTTCATCGTCGACTTCGCCGGCTCGGCCCCGGCCACCCGCGGCCCGATCAACATGCCGTTCGGCGCGACCGAGGCGATCTGCAAGGTCGTGCTGAAGTCGCTGACGTCGCGGGACGAGCCGTCGAACGCCGGCACCGTGGCGCCGCTTGAGGTGCGGGCCGAGCCGGGCAGCCTGTTCCACGCCGTCTACCCGCAGCCCACGTTCACGCTCTGGACCGGCATCGTCGCGGTGGAGCTGATCCTCAAGGCGCTGGCCCAGGGCATGCCGGACCTGCTGCCCGCCTCCTCCGGCGGCGACGTGCCCGGCTTCATGATGGTCGGCCTGCACCCGGACACCGGGAAGATGTTCGCGGTCAGCAACAACGACCTGGTGGGCTGGGGCGGCACCGCGACGCACGACGGCATGGACGCCGCCACGCACGTCTCCGGCAGCACCGGCCGGGGCACCCCGATCGAGGTCATGGAGGCCAAGACCGGGATGTTCTTCGAGCGCTGGGAGATCCGCGCCGACTCCGGTGGCGCGGGCCGGTTCCGGGGCGGCTGCGGCCTGCGCCGCGACATCCGGTTCGTGACGCCCGGCGAGTTCCTCACCGTGATCAAGAAGACCAAGAGCGCGCCGTGGGCGCTGGCCGGCGGCGAGCAGCCCGAGCCGAACCAGGTGGTCGTCTTCCCGGGCACCGACCGCGAGCACCGGGTGAGCACCAAGCGCACCGTGGTGGCCGCGGGCGACCGGGTCACGCTGCTGACCGCCGGTGGCGGCGGGCACGGCGACCCGCGCAGCCGCGACCCGGAGGCGGTACGGCGGGACGTGGCCGAGGGCTACGTCTCCCGGGAGGCCGCCCGGGACGTCTACGGAGTGGACGTCGATGGGTGAGCCGACGGTCGACGGGGCAACCGTCGAGGTCGTCCGCAGCCATCTCGTCTCGGCCGCCGAGGAGATGCGGGCCGCGCTCGTGCGCACCGCGTTCAACCCGGTGATCTACGAGGTGTACGACTTCGGCATCTCCATCTACGACCGGCAGCTGCGGCTGGTCGCGGAGTCCACGGGGCTGTCCCGCTTCCTCGGCGCCAACGACTACTCGCTGCGCAAGGGCGTGGAGTACGTCGGCCGGGAGAACCTGCGCCGCGGCGACGTGGTGCTGCTGAACTACCCGTACTGGAACGCGGCGCACACGTACGACGCGACGATGTTCGCGCCGGTCGTCCTGCCGGACAGCGAGGAGCTGATCGGTTTCCTGTGCATCCGGGCGCACTGGATGGACCTGGGCGCCAAGGACCCCGGGTACGTGCTCGACTCCACGGACATGCACCAGGAGGGGATCATCTTCCCCGGCACGAAGGTGTACGACAGGGGCGAGCCGGTGCGCGAGATCCACGAGCTGATCCGCTTCAACTCGCGGATGCCGGAACTGGTCATCGGTGACCTCAACGCGCAGATCGCCGCGCTGCGTACCGGCGAGCGGCGGGTGACCGAGCTGTACCGCGACTACGGCCCCGCAGTGGTCGACGCGGTGATCGACCGGGTGATCGACGTCGCCGCGCAGCGCGCCGGGGAGGCGGTGGCCGCGCTGCCGCAGGGCAGCTGGACCGCCGAGGACTGGCTCGACGACGACGGCGTCAGCGACGAGCCGATCCTCATGCGGGTCACCGTCACCGTCGCCGACGGCGAGTTCACAGTGGACTTCGCCGGCTCGTCGCCGGCGGTGCCCGGGCCGGTGAACCTGCCGCTGGGCGCCACCATCGCCACCTGCCGGGTCGCGTTCAAGGGCGTCACCACGCCGCACGAGCAGGCGAACGCCGGGCACTTCGCGCCCCTTCGGGTACGCGCCGAGCCCGGCACGCTGTTCCACGCGCAGTACCCGGCCGCCACGTTCACCCAGTGGACCGGCACCGTCGCGCTGGAGCTGATCCTCAAGGCGCTGGCGCAGGGCATGCCGGACCGGCTGGCCGCCTCCTCCGGCGGCGACGTGCCCGGGTTCATGATGGTCGGCCGGCACCCGGACACCGGCGACATGTTCGCGGTCAGCAACAACGACCCGGTCGGCTGGGGCGGCACGCCCCGGCACGACGGGATCGGGCCGGCGAACCACCTGTGCCAGACCCAGGCGCGCAACACGCCCGTCGAGGTGCTGGAGTCGAAGACGGGAATGTTCTTCGAGCGGGTGGAGATCCGTACCGACTCCGGTGGCGCGGGCCGGTTCCGGGGCGGCTGCGGCCTGCGGCGGGACATCCGGTTCGTGACGCCCGGCGAGTTCCTGACGGTGATCAAGAAGACGAAGAGCGCGCCGTGGGCGCTGGCCGGCGGCGCACAGCCGGAGCCGAACCAGGTGATCGTCTTCCCGGGCACGGACCGGGAGCACCGGGTGAGCACACGGCGTACCGCGGTGGCGGTGGGGGATCGGGTGACGTTGCTGACCGCCGGTGGCGGCGGGCACGGCGACCCGGGGAGTCGGGATCCGGAGGCGGTGCGACGGGACGTGGCCGAGGGCTACGTCTCCGCGCGGGCCGCCCGAGACGTTTATGGAGTGATCGCGTGAGTGCCGCCTATTCGCCCGAGCAGCCGAGCACGCTGCTCGGCAACTGCACAGTGCTCGACGCCCGCGTGGTGGACGGCATGGCGCCGGTGACCGGTGCCGGGGTGTGGGTCCGGGGTGACCGGATCGCCGCCGTCGGGCCGTACGCCGAGGTGGCCGAGCAGGCGCGGGCCGCCGGCCGGCTGACCGAGGTGGACCTCGACGGTGCCTACGTGACGCCCGGCCTGGTCAACATGCACACCCACTTCTCGTTGTCGCTGCCCGGCTCCGCCGGCGAGGGCGTCAAGGGGATGGGCGCGTACGACCTCGCCCACTACATGGCCGACGGGGCGCGGCGCACGCTGCACTCCGGCGTGACCACCGTGCGCTGCGTCGCGGAGAAGGACCACGCGGACTTCGCGCTGCGGCGGGCGATCAACGCCGGGCGGGTCCCCGGTCCGCGCATCTACACCGCGGGCCGGGCGCTGGTGTGCACCGGCGGGCACGGGCACGAGAGCAACGACACGCTCGAGTGCGACGGCCCGGTGGGCTTCCGCCACGGCGTGCGCAGCCAGATCAAGGCCGGCGCGGACCTGATCAAGGTGATGATCTCGGGCGGCATCGCCGGTGAGCACGAGAGCATCCACACGCCCCAGTTGTTCGCCGACGAGATGACGGCGGTGATCGAGACGGCGCACGCGTGGGGCCGCAAGGTGACCGCGCACGCCGGGCCCGCCGACGTGATCGGCGCGGCGGTCGAGCTGGGACTGGACTGCGTGGAGCACGGCTACCAGCTCACCCCGCAGGTCGCGGCGCGGATGGCCGAGCGCGGCACGGCGCTCGTGCCGACGCTGCTGGTGACCCGCTGCAAGGAGTTCTTCGACGAGCTGGGCGTGCCGGAGTGGATGCAGTGCCGCTCGCTCGGCGCCGGCCCCCGGCACCTGGAGAGCTTCGACATGGCGATCGCCGCCGGGGTGGAGGTCCTGCTCGGCAGCGACATGCCCCCGTTCTGGGAGTTCGAGGGCACCACCGCCTCGATCCGGGAGCTGGAGTACATGTCCGAGCGGATCGGCGCCGCCCGGGCCATCCACGCCGGCACGCTCGGCCCGATCCGTTGGCTCGGCGCGGAGTCCGACCTCGGCACCGTCGAGGTCGGCAAGCTGGCCGACCTGATCGCGACGGACGCCGACCCGCTGGCCGACACCTCGGCCTTCCGGGACGTGCGGTGGGTGATGA
>NZ_JAGPXV010000290.1:0-7283 GCF_018070405.1 Micromonospora sp. D75 | reverse complement strand
CCGGTGTGCCGGCGCGGCCGATCTCCGGTGTCCCCGCCACGAGCGGCGCGGCCCACACCGACCGCACCTCCGCGGCCCAACCGGCGAGCGCGCCCCCCTACGCCGCCCGCCGGTCCGCGCCGGAACCCGTGCCGGCCGCCGACGCGGCCACCGAGCCCCGACCGGAGGAACCGGCCCCAGTGGTGCCGCCGCAGCGCGTCCCCGCCGAGCCGGACGTGCCAGTCGTGCCGGAGCCGCCCGCAGTGGAACCGTCCGCCGAGACCCCCGAACTCGCCCGCATCGCCACCCACCTGCGCCGGGACGACGAACCCGCGCCGCTGCGTGAGCGCCCGGAGGGCTTCGACGTCAACGCGATCCTGGACGCGGTCCGCGAGGTGGCCGGCGTACGCGACGCGGCGCTGCGCCGTACCCCGGCCGGCGCACACAGCCTCCGGCTCGACCTGGCCGACGGCGCGGACCCGGCAGAGGTCAGCCGCCTGGAGGCCCGGCTGCTCCAGGAACGGATGGGCCTGGCGGCGGCGCCGCAGAACCTGCCCGGCGCGCCGGTCGTGCCGCCGCCGGCCCCACTGCGCCGCCGATCGGCCCGGCTGGACCGGGCCGGTGAGGCACGGGCGGGCGAGGGCCGTTCGCCCGGGCCGATCCACGCCCGCGCCCTGCCGGACGAGACGCGGACGGCGGTGCCCGCGCCCCGCAACGGTGACGAGCCCGGACCGGCCGGGGACGAGACGCCGACGCGTACCGGTGTGGTGCGCCCGGCCGCGAACCGCTCCGGTGAGGGACGGTTCGGCGGCACGGACCGCGCGGCGCGTCCGGCCGACGCCCCGGCCGAGGGCGACGAGCCGCCGCGCCGCCGCCGGCAGGCCACCCACCGGGGCCGGGCCGCTGTCGACGAGACGTCGCTGGCCGCCGCGCCGACCGGCATGTCCACCGGCAGCCCGGTGACGCTCGGCACCTCGTACTCCGGTGGGCAGATGACCACGACGGAGACCGCGCCGTCGCGACCGCTCGACACCGGCGGCGCGCCCGGGCCCCGGGTGGTCATCGAGCACGTCCTGGTGAGCACGTTCGGCCTGGACGCCACCACTGAGGTCCGCCTGATCGCTGGCGACCGGACGGCCGAGGGCCACGCGACCGGGCCGGCCGTCGACGGGTACGTGCTGCGGCTGTGCGCGGTGGCGGCGGCCGCGGCGGTGGACGAGTTGCTCGGCCGGGGCGTCCCGGCCGGTGAGCACGGCCGGTGCTTCGTGGAGCACGCCGCCGTGGTGCCGTTCGGCAACTGCGAGGTGGCGACCGTTGTCGTGCTGCTGGTCTGCGACGGCTGGGTGGAGCAACTGGCCGGGTCGGCCCTGGTCGCCGGGGATCCCCGGCAGGCGGTCGTGCGGGCCACGCTGGCGGCGGTGAACCGGCGGCTGGAGGCGCTGCTCGCCTGAACGGTGTGCGGTACGGCGCGCGCGGGGAAGACTGGAGACATGAAACGCGCCGCACTCTGGCCGGAGCACAGCCTCCCCGCGCACGAGGTCCCGCCGCCCTGGCCCGGCCGGCACGTCCGGCTCGACGGCACGCTCGTGCACGTCCGGGAGACCCCGGCGACCGGGCCCGGCGCGGAACCGGCGCTGTACGTGCACGGCCTCGGCGGGTCCGCGCAGAACTGGACCGATCTGGCCGGCCTGCTCGCCGGCCGGCTCGACGGCCAGGCGATCGACCTGCCCGGCTTCGGGCGCAGCGAGCCCGGACCGCGCTACACCATCCCGGCCTTCGCCGACCGGGTGATCCGCTGGATCGAGCACACCGACCGGGGGCCGGTGCACCTGTTCGGCAACTCGCTCGGCGGCGCGATCTCGGTCCGGGTGGCGGCGCTGCGGCCGGACCTGGTCCGCACGCTCACCCTGATCTCGCCGGCCCTGCCGTTCCTGGACTTCCGGCGTTCGTTGCAGGGGCGGATGCTTCCGCTGCTGGCGATCCCCCGTGGTGAGCGGCTGGCCGCCTGGCGGCTGGCCCAGTTCACGCCCGAGGTGGCGGCGCAGCAGGTGATGGAGGCGTGCGTCGCGGATCTGACCCGGATCAGCGAGCAGCGCCGGCAGGAGGCGATCGACGAGATCCGGGTCCGGTACGAGGCCGCGCACCACGCCGCCGCGTACGTGCGTACCTTCCGGGGACTGGTCGGCAGTTTCCTGCGCTCGTACCTGCCGGGGGAGGGCGCGCTGTGGCGGCAGGCGGCGGCGGTGCGGGCGCCCACGCTGGTGGTGGGCGGAAGGCAGGACCGCCTGGTCGACGTCCGGGTGGCGCCGCAGGCGGCCCGCGTGATCCCGGACAGCCGGCTGCTGATGCTCGACGGCGTCGGGCACGTGGCGCAGTTGGAGGTCCCGCGGACGGTGGCGCGGGCGGTGCTGGGGCTGCTCGGCGAGCCGTCGTCGCCGGACGCCGGTGCGGGGGAGAGCGGAACGGGGCGCGACATGGCAGGCTGAGCCGGATGCCCAGCTCACGCCCTCCCCGCACCGCCCGGTCCCGGGCCTCCGCTCGTCCCTGGCGCTCCGCCCTCGTGGTGTGCGCCTTCCTCGCCGTCGCCGCGGTCGGCGTCGGCGCGGCGCTGCAACTTCCGTCGGCGGGGGCGGGGACGCGGGTCACCGACGGGTTCGTGGCCCAGCCTCCGGCGCCGACGCGGACGCCGCCGAGCGTGTCCCCGTCGCCGGTGGTGACGCCCAGTTCCTCGCCGCCGCCGGTGCTGACGCTGTCCGACCCGGGGCCGGCGAAGGGGCGGGGCAGCTTCGGCTACGACGACCGGCCCGGCGGGGTGCTGGGCCGCTCCGGGCCGCTGCAGCGGTTCCGGGTGGCGGTCGAGAACGGCTCGGGCGAGCAGGTCCGCGACTTCGGCGAGGCGGTGCAGCGGGCGCTGGCCGGCCCGGGCAGCTGGGTGGACGGAGGCCGGCTGCGGTTGCAGCGGGTCGGGCCGGGCAGCGGGTACGACTTCACGATCTACCTGGCCACCCGGGAGACGGCGCGGCGGTTGTGCGGCGCGGGCGGGATCGACATCCGCGTGGGCGGCGTGCCGTACACGTCCTGCCGGGTTCCGGGCAAGGTGGTGATCAACCTGGACCGGTGGCGGACCTCCGCGCCGCACCTGGTCGCCGCCGGGATGACGCTCGACGACTACCGGCTCTACGTGATCAATCACGAGGTGGGCCACCAGCTCGGGCACCGGCACGAGGGGTGTCCGCGGGCGGGGCGGGCCGCGCCGGTGATGCAGCAGCAGACGCTCTTCCTCAACGGCTGCCGCCCGAACCCGTGGCCCTACGTGGGCGGGAAGCGGTACGCCGGGCCGAGCCTGTGACCGCCGGTTCGTGAAGAACATTCGCGGCATAGGCGGCAAAAGCAGCTAAATGCCCGAATTGCATGGCACGCTGATGTCATGACCTCGTCGTCCCCTTACGACATGCACGCCGAGCCGCGCCGCCGACCGCCGCCCCGTCACCCGGCCGAGCGTCCCACGGTGCGCCGCATGCGCCGTCGTCGCCGCCGCTCGGTGCTGCTGCTGGCGATGCTGCTGGCCGCCGGCAGCGGAGCGGTCGGCGTCACCCGGCTGAACGCCCCCGGGCCCGGCGGGACGTCGCTCGCGGCCGAGCCGTCGCTCGCCCGCGGGGCCGCCGAGGCCGACGTCCCGGCCGCGCCGCCGACCGGCTACCCCACCGCCGGCCCCGGCACGTTCGCCGTGGCCCAGGGCCGATCCCCGGTACGCGGACACGCCGGGCCGCTGCGCCGCTACCGGGTCGAGGTCGAGCACGGTACGGGGCAGGACGCCGACGGTTTCGCCGCCACCGTGGACGCGGTGCTCGGCGACCCGCGCAGCTGGATCGCGTCGGGGGAACTGCGGGTGCAGCGGGTGCCCGAGGCGGCCGCCGCCGACTTCACCGTCTACCTCGCCACCCCCGTCACCTCGGAGCGGATGTGCGCCGAGGGCGGACTGCGCACCGACCGGTACACCTCCTGCCGGCTGCCCGGCCGGGTCGTGCTCAACCTGGCCCGCTGGATGACGGCGGTGCCCGACTACGGCGCCCCGCTGGACGTCTACCGGACCTACGTGATCAACCACGAGGTCGGGCACGAGTTCGGCGAGCTGCACCAGGCGTGCCCGGCGCCCGGCGCGCCCGCCCCGGTGATGCAGCAGCAGACGTACGGGCTGGACGGCTGCCTGCCGAACGCCTGGCCGTACGTCGACGGGGCCCGATACTCCGGCGAGCCCACCGACGGGGTCTGAGTTATTCCCGGTCCCGCAGTTCGGGCCGAGTGTCCCTCATCATGGCCGATCCCCGTCCGGGCGAGCGACAATGGCGCGGTCACACCGCCGATCCCGGGGAGTCCACCGTGTCGTTGCCCCCGCTCGTCGAACCCGCCGCCGAGCTGACCGTAGACGAGATCCGCCGATACTCGCGCCACCTGATCATCCCGGACGTCGGGGTCGAGGGGCAGAAGCGGCTGAAGAACGCCCGGGTGCTCTGTGTCGGCGCCGGCGGCCTCGGCTCGCCGGCCCTGCTCTACCTGGCCGCGGCCGGTGTCGGCACGCTCGGCATCATCGACTTCGACACCGTCGACGAGTCGAACCTGCAGCGCCAGGTCATCCACGGCGTCTCCGACGTGGGCCGCTCCAAGGCCGAGTCCGCCGCCGCGTCGATCCGCGAGATCAACCCGCTGGTCAACGTGGAGATCCACAACACCGCGCTGGACCGGGAGAACGTCCGGGACATCTTCTCCCGGTACGACCTGATCGTGGACGGCACCGACAACTTCGCCACCCGGTACATGGTCAACGACGCCGCGGTGCTGCTCGGCAAGCCGTACGTCTGGGGTTCGATCTACCGCTTCGACGGCCAGGCGTCGGTGTTCTGGGCCGAGCACGGCCCCTGCTACCGCTGCCTCTACCCGGAGCCCCCGCCGCCCGGCATGGTCCCCTCCTGCGCCGAGGGCGGCGTGCTCGGCGTGCTCTGCGCGTCCATCGGGTCGATCCAGGTCAACGAGGCGATCAAGCTGCTCGCCGGCATCGGTGAGCCGCTCGTCGGCCGGCTGATGGTCTACGACGCCCTGGAGATGAGCTACCGCAAGATCAAGGTCCGCAAGGACCCGAACTGCGTGCTCTGCGGCGAGAACCCGACCCTCACCGACCTCATGGAGGACTACGAGGACTTCTGCGGCGCGGTCTCCGACGAGGCGCAGGAGGCGGTGGTCGACTCGACCATCACCGCGCTGGAGCTGAAGGACTGGCAGGACTCCGGCAAGGACATCTTCCTGGTCGACGTGCGCGAGCCCGCCGAGTACGAGATCGTCCGCATCCCCGGCTCGACGCTCATCCCCAAGGGCGAGATCCTCTCCGGCGAGGCGCTGGCGAAGTTCCCGCAGGACCGGCAGATCGTGCTGCACTGCAAGTCCGGCGTCCGCTCGGCCGAGGCGCTCGCCGCGCTGAAGGCGGCCGGCTTCAACGACGCCGTGCACGTCCAGGGCGGCGTGCTGTCCTGGGTCAAGCAGATCGACCCGTCCCTGCCGTCGTACTGAGTCACGTCGATGGGCCCGCCCGGTTCCCCGGGCGGGCCCATCGTGCTTTCCGTACCCCGTGGCGTGGACAAACGCCTGGTCGCCCGACCCGCAGGTGGATGCCTTCGGCGACCGGTGGGCGGTACCGGCCCTGACCGAGCTACCGAGGCGTAACCCCGGCCGCGCCAGTACCGTCAGGGCCGTGGTGGACTTGGACGCGGCGATCGGATTCGTCGTCGCTCACGGAGACGCGGTGGACCGCGCCCGTCTCTCCCGGCTGCGCACCGGCGCTCCGGTGCCGTCCGACGTGCTCGACGCCGCCGAGTCCGGGCCGGCGCCGGGCGGCGGCTGGCCCGCCGTACTCGACGGCGAAGTCGCCTCGATCGACGCGACCTGCTTCCGCCTGGCCGAGCTGGACGACCTCGGCGCGCTCGGCCGCCCGGCGGCCCGGCACGCGCTGGACTGGCTGGCCGCCCGGCAACTACCAGACGGCGGCTGGGACGAGGATCCGTCGCTGGCCGGGCTCGCCCCCGAATGGGCCACCCCCGGCGATCCGGAGGCCCGGCTCTACCAGACCGCCAACGCCGGATTCTGGCTCACGGTGGCCGGGCTGGACGCCCGCGCCGCCGGGCCGCTGGACCACCGGGTCGGCGGCGCGTACGCCGGTGTGGTGGAGGCGGCGGCCCAGGCGCTCGCCGCCCAGCTCGCCCCGGACGGAAGCTGGCCGTCCTTCCTGCCCGCCGGCTGGCTCGCCGCCGCGGTGCTGCACCGCCAGCAGATGTACTACGAGTCGGCGCGCATCCAGGCGGTGCTGGCCGACCGGATCCCCCGGATGTCCCCGGCCGACGTGGCCTGGCTCGCCGCCACGCTGCGCCGGGTCGACGTCGGCGAGGAGCAGTGGCTGCTGGTGTCCGCGCGCAGGCGGCTCGCCGAGACCCAGCGCAGCGACGGCGGCTGGGACAGCGACGACGGCCACCAGTTCGACGTGCACACCACGCTGCGGGCGATCCGGGCGTGCCGTCCGAACACGCCCGAGGCCCCGGTAGCCGGCGCGCCGTTCGTGTCGCCGCGCCCCGCCGAGCTGCCCCCGCCGCCCGCGATGCCGGCCCCGCGCCCGCGCCGGCTCCCCGCATCGACGTCTCCGCCGCCCGCGCCCGACTCTGGGCCGCCCGCCTCCACGCCCGCGTCGCCTGCGCCCGTGTCTCCGCTGCCCGGCCCGGCTCGCCCGTTGACCGGCCCGGCTCGCCCGTTGACCGGCCCGGCCGAGGCATCGGTCGCATCGGCGGGTCCCGCTTCCGACCCTTCGGCGGGCTTCGGCTCCGACCTGTCGTCCAATTTCGGCACCGACCCGTCGGCCGGGATCGCGCCCGCGCTGTCGGACGGCGCGCCGGAGCTGTTTCCGGCCCCGGGTCTCGGGCCGGATACCTGGTTCCGTCCGGACACCGGGCCGGATGCGATGCCCGGATCGGGAGCAGGGCCTGATCCGTCGGCCGGTGCTGAGGTGTCGGCCGGTGCGGAGAGCGGGCCGGGGCCGTGGTCCGCCTGGATCGTCACGCCCGATCTGCTTCCCGACGAGAGCGCCGGGCCTGCCGCGCAGCTGGTGTCGGAGCTGCTGCTGCCCGGCCCGGTGCCGCCCGCTCTGCCTCCGGCGGTTGCGGTGCCACCGGCCGCCCCGGTGTCCCCGGGTTTGCCTCCGCTGGTCACGCCGCCATCGGAGCCCACCGCCCAGGTGATCGCCGCACCGCCGCAGCCCGGCACAGTTC